>NZ_JBISBU010000051.1:0-39229 GCF_044385805.1 Haloferula sp. A504 | reverse complement strand
GCCGCGCAGATCGGCAAGATGATCCGCGACCACTGGAGCGTGGAGAACCTCAACCACTGGAAACGCGACGCGACCTGCTGGCGGGAGGACCGGGCACCGAAAAGGAACCCGAGAGGAGCCCGCAACCTGGCCCTGATGCGCAACGCCCTGCTGGCGGTCATCCCGTTTGAGGACTTCGAATCCCTCAATGACGCCTTCGATCACCACCGCGACCACCGCCAAAAATCAGTGAACACCATCAATATGGCACAACCCATCCAATCATAGCCTGCCAAGCAAACGCCCTAAGCTTCGGGCTGCCATCGATTCGATGGGCCTCCGGGTCCTACTCCAGCCACGGAGTCTGCTTTCGGAGGGCGGCGGGGCGGTCGGTGGTGATGAAATCGACACCCAGTGCGGCGACGCGGGCGGCCGTTTTTGGATCGTTCACGGTCCAGCATGCGATCTGGAGTCCGTCGGCTTTCAGCGACGAGACAAGACGACGGTCGATCCTGGATTGGTGGCTGAATTGGAGCCCGGTGGCGGCGATGTCGACCAATTGCTTCCGCAGGGCCACCTCATTGCCGGGGTCTTCCATGCCGTCGAGCTTGGAGAGGAAGTGGGCCTGGAAGCGGGGGATCATCTTCCGGCACGATTGGATGACGGCCGGGTTGAAGGAAATGATGACGACCTGATCCGGGTCAGCGCTCGTGAGTTCCGTCTGAAGATGGGGCACGATCTCCGGGCCGCATTTGACCTCGAGGAAGAACCATTTGTCTTCCGGAAGGATCGCCAGCACCTCCCCGAGCAGGGGAATGCGCTCGCCCGCGAATTCCGGGCTTTTCCACGAGCCGACATCAAGACTCCGGAGGTCGGCGGCGTTGGTCCGGGCGACCACGAGATTCCGGTTTGAGACCCGTTGGGTATCCTTGTCGTGAATGCAGACGATCCTGCCGTCCTTGCTCAGCATGAAATCGCCCTCGATGCCATCCGCGCCCTGCGCCCATGCCAACCGGAAGGCCGCGAGGGTATTCTCCGGGGCGTCACCCGATGCGCCGCGATGGGCGATCAAGGCCGGGTTCGCATGAAGAAGGGTCGAAAGGAGAAGGAAAGCCAGCAAGCGCATCGGCACGAGCCTGACGGCCCGCGGGCCGGATGCAAATCCCGCAGTGGACGAGGGGTCGACCGGGGTGGGGGGCGTCCGAGCCCGGGTTCTACTGCCCGGCTTCCTCCTGCGGCCCCAGCTTGCTGTTGCTGTCCGACAGCGAGAGCCACGCGGCGTCGTCGAAGTCATCCGGCAGGTCCCGCACCGCGTGCTGGAAGATTTCCTCGAGGTCGATGAGGTCCAGATGGATCTTCTCTCCACCCACGTCGCCCGGTTCCAGTTTGGTGCTGCCGCCAAAGAGACTGACCCCGATTTTCTCACTGCTGAGGAGAATGCCATAGCGGTTGTAAAGCCGGACCACGTACTTCGGAAAGAGTCCCTTGTCGGTCTCATTCCGGTAGCTGACCGTCAGGTGCTCGGGTTTGACGACGAAGAGCTTGATCACTTCGCCCCCGATGGTCGCCTCACCGTCCTTCACCTTGAAGAAGGCTTCGTCAGACGCTGCAGGTGCTTCCGTGAGGGGTTCGAGCGGGAACTCCCCGGCCACGGAGTGGGGAATGCTCCAGGCAATCGAAGCGGCGCTGATGAGGCTCGGGAGTGATCGAATATTCATGGTTTCACGGGATTGTCCGCATCATGAACGCACTTGGTTTCGGGACCAATGACAAACCCGGGCGCAGTTTGGAAGGCGGGCCACGGAACGCTGCGGCTTGGGTACGAAAAAGCCGGGCAGCGTTGGCTGCCCGGCTTGGATTTCTGAAGAGCGGCAGGGATGCCGCTTCTCCGATATTTACATCATGCCGCCCATGCCACCCATGCCGTGGTCATGACCGTGGCCACCACCGGCCTCTTCCTTCTCGGGAAGATCGGTGACGATGCACTCGGTGGTCAACAGGAGGCCGGCGATCGAGGCGGCGTTCTGCAGGGCGGAACGGGTCACCTTGGTCGGGTCGACCACGCCGGAGGCGATGAGGTCTTCGTAGGTGTCGGTGGCCACGTTGTAGCCCTCGGCACCGCCCTTGACCCGCTCGACGATGAGCGCGCCCTCGCGGCCGGCATTGGCGGCCAGCTGGCGGAGCGGGGACTCGACGGCCTTGGCGACGATGCCGGCGCCGGTGAGCTCGTCACCGGTGAGGGTGAGCTCGCCAACCAGTGCCTGGGCGCGGATGAGGGCCGTGCCACCGCCGGGAACGATGCCTTCTTCCACCGCAGCGCGGGTGGCGTGAAGGGCGTCCTCGACGCGGGCCTTCTTCTCCTTCATCTCGGTCTCGGTGGCGGCACCGACGTTGATCACGGCCACACCGCCGGCGAGCTTGGCAAGACGCTCCTGCAGCTTCTCGCGGTCGTAGTCGCTGGTGGTCTCCTCGATCTGGCGGCGGATCTGGTTGACCCGGCCGCTGATGGCGTCGGACGTGCCGGCACCTTCGACGATGGTGGTGTCTTCCTTCGAGATCGTGACGCGCTTGGCTTCACCCAGGTCCTCGAGGCCGACGGAGTCGAGCTTGATGCCGAGGTCCTCGGTGATGACCTTGCCACCGGTGAGGATCGCGATGTCCTCGAGCATGGCCTTGCGGCGGTCGCCGAAGCCCGGGGCCTTGACGGCCGCGATGTTCAGGATGCCGCGGAGCTTGTTGACCACGAGGGTCGCGAGCGCCTCGCCTTCGACGTCCTCGGCAATGACGAGGAGCGGGCGGGAGGTCTTCGCCACCTTCTCAAGCAGCGGAAGCATGTCCTTGAGGTTCGAGATCTTCTTCTCGTGGATGAGGATGTAGGCGTTCTCGAGATTCGTCTCCATGCTCTCGGCATCGGTGACGAAGTAGGGCGAGAGATAGCCCTTGTCGAACTGCATGCCCTCCACCACGTCGAGGGTGGTTTCGATGCCCTTGGCTTCCTCCACGGTGATGGTGCCGTCCTTGCCGACCTTGTCCATCGCCTCGGCGATGATGTTGCCGATCTCGGTGTCCCAGTTGGCGGACACGGTGGCGACCTGGGCGATCTCCTTGGCCTCGGAAACCTCCTTGGAGATCTCCGCAAGCTTGGCGACGATGGCCTCGGTGGCCTTCATGATGCCGCGCTGGAGCGAGATCGGGTTGGCACCCGCGGTCACGTTGCGGAGGCCTTCCTTGTAGATCGCCTCGGCGAGCACGGTGGCGGTGGTGGTGCCGTCACCGGCGATATCCGAGGTCTTGCTCGAAACCTCGCGGATGAGCTGGGCGCCCATGTTCTCGTAGGCGTCCTCGAGTTCGATCTCCTTGGCGACCGAAACACCGTCCTTGGTGATGGTCGGGGAACCGAACTTCTTGTCGAGGATCACGTTGCGACCGGCCGGCCCCAGCGTGGCCTTGACGGCCTTGGCGAGTTTTTCGACCCCGCGCAGCAGCGCGTGACGGGCGTTTTCGTCGAATTGCAGTTGTTTAGCCATGTTTGTTGGATGGTTAGAATGTTGGTGTTAGGGGGTGCTCAGGAAACGATGCCGAGGATGTCGGACTCGGAGAGGATGAGCATGTCCTGTCCGTCGATCTTGACGTCGGTGCCGCCGTACTTGGAGATGAGCACCTTGTCACCGACCTTGACGGTGAACTCGATGGTGTTGCCGTTGTCGTCCTTGCCGCCCGTTCCGAGCGCGACGACTTCAGCTTCCTGGGGCTTCTCCTTGGCGGTGTCGGGAAGAACGATGCCTCCGGCGGAGACGTCTTCGGCTTCGAGCCGCTTCACGAGAACGCGCGATCCGATGGGTTGGATGTTGGCCATGTTGTTGTTTCTGGTTGTTGGTTGGTTGTCTTGGTTGAGAGGCCGGCCCACCGGGGGTGGGCCGGAGAGGGGTCAGTCCTTGTCCACGACTTCGGCGTCGACGACCTTGCCTTTGGCAGGCTTCGGCTCGGAGGACTCCGGCGAATCGCCTTCGGGCGTCGAAGCGGCGGACTCGGGCATCGGGCCGGAACCGCCGGCGGCCTGCTGGGCGGCCTGCGCGGCGTTGTAAAGGTCCTGCAGGGCGGATTCGAGGGTTGCGGTGGTGTCCTTGATCTTGTCGAGGTCGTCGCCCTTGAGCGCGTCCTTGACCGCATCCACCTTGCCCTGGATCCCCGACTTGATTTCGTCGGGAGCTCCCTCGGGCAGTTCCTCCATCTGCTTCTCGACCTGGAAGACGAGCTGCTCGGCCTTGTTCTTGGTGTCCACGGCCTCGACGCGCTTCTTGTCTTCGTCGGCGTGCGCCTCGGCGTCCTTCTTGGCCTGCTCGATTTCCTCGTCGGAAAGACCGGAAGAGCCCTGGATGGAGATCTTCTGCTCCTTGCCGGACTGTTTGTCCTTGGCGGAGACGTGGAGGATCCCGTTGGCGTCGATGTCGAAGGTCACCTCGATCTGGGGCTCCCCGCGGCGGGCGGCGGCGATGCCATCGAGGCGGAAGTTTCCGAGCAGCTTGTTGTCGCTGAACATCGGGCGCTCGCCCTGGCAGATGCGGATGTCCACGGCCGGCTGGTTGTCCGACGCGGTCGAGAAGATCTGCGACTTCTTCGCCGGGATCGTGGTGTTGCGCTCGATCATCGGCGTGGCGCGTGAGCCTTCCGTTTCGATGGAAAGCGTCAGCGGGGTCACGTCGAGGAGCAGCACGTCCTTCACATCACCCTGCAGCACCCCACCCTGGATGGAGGCGCCGATGGCGACGACCTCGTCGGGGTTCACGCCGCGGTGCGGCTCCTTGCCGGCCAGCTCCTTGGCGACCGCGATGACCCGGGGCATGCGGGTCATGCCGCCGACCAGCACCAGTTCGTCGATGTCCGACGAACTCACGCCCGCCTCCTTGAGGCAGTCGGTCACCGGCTTTTTGGTGCGTTCGAAGAGGCTGTCGGTGAGCTGCTCCAGCTTCGAACGGCTCAGCGAGATCTGAATGTGTTTCGGCCCGTTCTGGTCGGCCGTGATGAAGGGGAGGTTGATGTCGTAGGACTGGGAGGATGAGAGGGCGATCTTTGCCTTCTCCGCCTCTTCCTTGATTCGTTGCAGGGCATCGGGCTGGCCGCTGAGGTCGACTCCCTGGTCCTTCTTGAACTCGTCGACGATCCACTTGATGAGTGCGTTGTCCCAGTCGTCACCGCCGAGTTGCGTGTCACCATCGGTTGCCATCACCTCGAAGACGCCGTCACCGATCTCGAGGACCGAGATGTCGAAGGTGCCGCCGCCGAGGTCGTAAACCGCGATCTTCTCGTCCGACTTCTTGTCGAGGCCGTAGGCGAGGGCGGCGGCGGTCGGCTCGTTGATGATGCGTTTCACCTCGAGGCCGGCGATTTCACCGGCGGCCTTGGTCGCGTTCCGTTGCGAGTCGTTGAAGTAGGCGGGGACGGTGATCACCGCGGCGGTGATGGTTTCGCCGAGCTTCGATTCGGCATCGGCCTTGAGCTTGCCGAGGACCATTGCCGAGATTTCCTGGGGCGAATACACCTTGGTTTCGCCGCCGACCTCGACCTCGATGTGGGCGTCGCCGTTGGAAGCCTCGACGATCTTGTAGGGCATGGCCTTGTCGGCCTCCGAAAGCTCGGAGAACTTGCGGCCGATCAGGCGCTTGGCGGAGAAAATCGTGTTCTGCGGGTTGGTCACGGCCTGGCGTTTGGCAGCCTGACCGACGAGGCGCTCACCGGACTTGGTGAATGCGACAACGGAAGGCGTCGTGCGAGCGCCTTCGGAGTTTTCGAGCACCACCGGCTCGCCGCCTTCCATGACGGCCATGCAGGAGTTGGTGGTGCCGAGGTCGATACCGAGGATTTTGGACATGGGATTGAGAGTGTTTGTTGGTTGGAATTCAGCGCCCCATGGGGACACGTGTTGATGCCGACCAACTCGCAGGCGGCGTGCCATCGCCTGATTTTGTGTCTTAAGTCGCTCTTAATCAGTTAATAAGAGTTTCTTCATTGAAAATGGAGCAATCGATTAGGGCAGCAAAAGAGACAGGCTGACGCACTTTAAGGGAGTCAGAGTGACACGCTGCGCACTTGGGAGGGCGGCGGCTTGCCTTGGCTGGGCGGCAAGCCGCTGCGTGTTCCGTGTGGGGTCAGGCACGGGGTGAATCCGTTATGTCCGAACTTTCGGTGGTCGGGCTTGGTAGGGAGGGTCGACCGGCACGCCATCGCGTAGAAATGGCGTTTGGACGGGGCCACTCCAAAAGTATTGCCAAGGGGGAGGGTGGTTCCTAGGGTGCGCGCCCCAGCAGGACAGGTGTCAGAGTGGTCGAATGAGCACGCTTGGAAAGCGTGTGTGGCTGAAAGGTCACCGTGGGTTCGAATCCCACCCTGTCCGCCATTACAGATCAGAGAAGCCTGCTGATGACGCAACGCTCTCTAAATCAGCAACTTGTGAATCTGAGCCGGAAAAGCGCGACAGCTTTCCACAAAGAATTCCACACAAGTTGACTCGAAAGCCCGGGTCGATGGCCCGGAAGAAGAAACGCCGCAACAAGATCGTCGAGATCGGCAACGGTCCCGCGACGGTCAGGATCTACACGGTCAACCGCTCCAATGGCTACCCCCACCACACGGTGGCCTGGAAGGAAGGTGGCAGGCGACGGACACGGATCTTCGCCTCGATGGACGAGGCTCGGATGATCGCCCAGCAGACGAGCGTCCGACTGACGAACGGCGCGAGTGCCGTCGACGAGGTCACCAAGCGCGACATCGAATTGCTCCGCCACTGCGAGCAGACGGCCGAGCGCCACGGAGTGACCTTGGCGGCCGCCATCGAGGAATGGTCGAGCGCTCGGAAGCTCGCGGGAAGCTCAGCCCTCTCCGATGCCGTCCGGTTCTACCAGGCGAACCGGCTCGACCTCCTGCCGGCCAAGCCGATAGCCGAGGTCGTCGAGGAGTTCATCACCTCCCGCCGTGCCCGCGGGGTGACGGATGCCTATGTCGCGAGGTCCAAGGATTACCTGAAGCGCTTCACCGGCCAGGTGAGCGGCAATATCGGGGACGTGAGCGTGAGCGACATCAATGGCTTCCTCCAGGCGCAGGACTCGCTCGGGCCGACGACCAAGAACGCCCTGCGGACCTGCCTGGTGACGATGTTCGGATTCGCCAAGCGCCAGGGATACCTCCACCCCGACCGCAAGACGGCCGCGGAGCAGACCGAGAAGTTCAAGGTGCCGGAAAAGGACATCGAGATCTTCACGCCCGAGGAGATGGAGCGCCTGCTTCTGACCTCCCATGCCCGCATCCTGCCGCTCATGGCCATCGGTGCTTTCGCCGGCATCCGCTCGACGGAGATCCGCAAGCTCGACTGGTCGGACATCAAGTGGGACCGCGGGCACATCGAGATCTCCGGGAGGATCGCCAAGACGCGGGCGCGCCGCCTGGTGCCGCTGACGGACAACCTCAAGGCATGGCTGGCACCGGTGAAGCGGGACACCGGCCCGGTGATCGAAATGGCCGACCCGTCCGGCACGCTGGGCGATGTCGCCGTGAAGGCACAGATCCCTGGCGGATGGCGTCAGAATGCCCTCAGACATTCGTTCATCAGCTACCGGGTGGCAGAGACCGGGGATGTCGCCCGGACCTCTCTGGAGGCTGGCAACTCGCCGAAGGTCGTATTCCGCCACTACCGGGAGGTCGTGACCGAGGACGAGGCCAAGGCGTGGTTCTCGATTCTGCCGCCGGAGGGATGGCAGCCACCGCAGATCCCGATCCCGGTAAGTGCGCGGATCGCGAAGTTGGTCGAGGAGCGCAACCGGCGGAATCTTGACACCGACCGGGAGGCATGAAGACCAAGGATCCCGAGCCCGTCTATCTGAAGAAGGCCGAACTCGCCCGTCGCCTGTCGGTGAGTCCCCGCACGATCGAGGAGTGGTCCCAGAAGCGGATCATCCCGCACATCGCAATCAACTCGCGACTGAACCTCTACAACTTCGACGAGGTGCTGGAAGTGCTGGAGACACGCTACAAGGTCGCGGCGATCCAGAAGTAGGCCTGCAACAAGAAGCTCCCGGAAGGAGCGATCCATCCGGGGGCTTTTCGTTCGACCACGGAAAGGCCCGGGTCAGGCCTTGAAGCTCTGGTTCACCTTGCCGTCATCGAGCAGGTCGCCGATGCGGTTCACGGTGTCCTTGAGCAGGGACGCGGCGGCGAAGATCACCACGCCGACCTTCGGGTCGACGAACGGCAGGGTGTCGAGGGCCGCGACGAAGCCGGCGAGCTTGCCGACATAGCTGAGATACTTGAGCGCTTTCATGGCGCCCCTGTCAGGGTGTCAACGGAGGCAGTTTCTGCCAACATGAGGAGCCATGAATGAGATGCCATTACTCAGACGCCCACAGGTCGCAGAGCTGCTCAACGTCAGCATAAGGACCGTCGACTACCTCCTAGCCGCTGGCGAACTTCCATGCATTCGCATCGGCAGATCGGTCCGTGTTCGACGAAGCGCAGTCGAGTTCTTCGTAGAAGCTCGTGAGACACGTCACTGGGAGCGACGAAGAAGACGCCGGTCGTAGGCTACCTTCTCCTGAGTTTCCGGACCATCGCGACGAGCGACATCACACCCACCGCGAGGCCGACAACGAGCGAGGCAATCCGCAGGTGCCACTCGATCTGCTCCTGAAAGGACGTGATGACTCCGATCACCGGAGACGCGGTCCCGATGATGCCCTTGAAGGCGAACTCGATGTCGAATGGTGGACGCATCGTCCCTGTGCGCCTGTCAACGAACGTCACGAAGCCTTGAGTCCATCCGCAGGATTCTGGGACTGCGGCTTCTGTCGCGTCGCATCGATCACGGTGCCCACGAGCCGGGCGTGCTGCTGCATGGCAGCATGGACGCGGGCCCGCTCTAGTTCGGTGAGCCGGAGATCCCCGATCTCGGTGCCAAGGTGCGCCAGGGATTGCTGGAGCTGAGCGATCAGTTGAGGATTCATTAGGCTCCCGTGATGGTTTCGACTTCAGCCTGATCCGTCGCGCGTTCCTGCTGGCGCTTGGCCCGCAGCATGTCTCCCCGCAGCCGGGGCATGAGGTAGTTGTCCACGAAGTGCTGCTTGAGCGTGAGAGGATTCGAGATCGTCTGGCCGGGATTCGCCGGGTCCCGGACCTGGTCCTGGTAGCGGATCGCGTCCTTGATGAGCGGCACCTTGCTGGTGGGGATGTCGAGGGTGATGGTTACTTGGGGCATCGTGTGAGGTGGTTGAGGTTAAGAGGCGGCGGTGACGATCCCGTCCACAACG
Organism: Haloferula sp. A504; assembly: GCF_044385805.1. Taxonomy (NCBI): domain Bacteria; kingdom Pseudomonadati; phylum Verrucomicrobiota; class Verrucomicrobiia; order Verrucomicrobiales; family Verrucomicrobiaceae; genus Haloferula; species Haloferula sp. A504. The sequence goes on along the minus strand of NZ_JBISBU010000051.1, from coordinate 29,957 downwards.
GTGATGCTGGAAACCGCTCCGGTGAAATTGGCTCCGGGGTTTCCATCCGTGGCGACGATTCCACCGCCGACGGAGCTCAGGTTGAATGCATACGACGTGTTGAGAGCGATGTCTCCGTAGGAGCCCAACTCGACGGCAGAGCCATTGAAGTAGAGCCAGCCGTCGGAATAGGCGTAGCCAATCCAAAGAGTGTAGCCGTTCAGTGCTACTTCGTTGCCGAACTCGATGGCGTAGGAGCTGAAGTAGATCGCAGTGTTGCCGTACTCGTCATACAGGGTGCGGTAGTAGTCGAGCATCGGGGTGCCTCCGTCGTCATTGAGGTAGCCGACGCCCGCCTGATAGACGTTGCCGATCGAGTAGCCGTTACAGTCCACATCGGAACCCATGTAGATGCTGCCACCGAAGGCGTTGAGGCTAAGTTGATTATTGGAATCGATCGAAAGATTCCCGCTGGAATCCCAGATCGCGTGTTGGTTGCCTGACCCGAGGAAGATGAAGTAGGAGCCCATGCGGATCGCAGCGTTCGCATCCCATTCCCCGACTCCACTCGCGTAGGACCAAGGGCCATTCGCCAGGTCGTTATAGTTCCCGGACGTTGCGACCGCATGTAGCCCGATCCCGGAAATTGCCGCGGAGATCAAGGCGCCCACCTCGGCGGCATCGAGCGTCGATTCGATCCAGACGGCGGCTCCCTCCGACGCGTCGACGCACCGATAGGCCTCGCCGCTGGCCGTGTCGATCCAGAGCGAGCCAATCGCGTAGCCCTCCGTCTCGTCGTTCCCTGCAGCCGGAGCGGTCGTGCCATCGAGCTTGTCGATCGGGATTCCGATGTTCTCCCGTGCCTGAGCCTGCTGCGTCGGAGTGAGCGTCTGGACGTGACCATGGGCGACCCAGTCGTCGTCGGGAGTCGGCAGCTCGACCGGTGCTCCCTCGGTTCCGCGGTTCACGTCATTCTCGACGATGACCAAGAAGGTGCGCGTAGAGGTGGGGTCACCAGATCCTTCCCGCCAGGTGATCTCGCCCATGAGCGTGATTTCGGAAAGCTCCGAGCCGGTGGGTGAGCCGACCTGCATGGCCGCGTCGAGTTCCGCCGTATTGAAGGAGGGTGAGCAGACGTAGGACGGGTCCACGGCGCCGGCTTCGGGAAGCGTCCAGTCGGAGGTGTGGACGAGGTAGCCGACATCGTAGCGGGCCCGTGGTTTCGCCCCGAACCGGATTTCGAGGGTAGCGGGGTCCCCAATCTCGGTTGGGGTTGTTCCAGCCGTCAGGAACGCCACTTCCAGCTTGGCGGCGTCCCCGCGCTTGAAGCGCAGCGAGGTGACAGGGTTGCGGAATCCCGGACCCTCGATCAGTTGCAGCGTCTCAAGATCGACGTAGAGCCTCACGCTCCCGGTGCCCTGTCAACCGGCCTCACTGGATCGCGACCACCTTAGCCTTCCACCACACGTCGTTGTTGGCGATGGCGTCGTCGGTCGAGCCGTCGATCTCGATGATGTTTCCGCAGGGGCGGTCCGGCAGGTTGATCACCACGTTGAATGGTCCGACCGCGACCTTGCCCCACGGGTCGGCGTCGGTGACCTCGATGCTCTCGTGGTAGAACTCACGCGCTCCGTTGAGCCGAACCTCCAGCCAGTCGTATCCGGTATTGAGTATCTCGATCTCGCCCCAGACTTCCAGCACGACCTGGGTGCCGCAGCACACGCCGAAGACGACCGTGCCACTGACCGGTTGCTCGCTCTCGGCGCTCGGATTCGACTCCGAATCTCCGTAGACCGCAGCCCGGTAGATCTCCCACTCGTTCGGGCCGATGGCGTTGGCCGCGTCGATCAGGATCTCGGTGGTGCGCCGGGTGACCGGGTCGCAGCACATTTCGATGCCCTCGACGGTGATGGGTGCGATGAGGTGGGCCATGGTCAGGGAACGACGACGAATTTCCGGGTCTCGGGATACCCGTTCACGCAGACCTTGAACTCTTCGACCTTGAGCGTGGTTTCGCCGGGGGTGGTGACCAGGCCATCCTGCCAGCGGGCCAGTTCGGAGGTGGTGCCGTCATCGTCGAGCAGGATCGCGCCATCGACGCTGTTGCCGACGACGCGGATCGTCTCGGGGAGCGGGTCGCCGGGGTTGGCCGCCTCGCATTCGACCTGGATCTGCGGCCGGGCGATCTTGCCCCGGCGGATCGCCAGGGCACCATTCGGAGCGGGATTCGTGTTCATCTCGGGATCGCGGCGGCTGTCAATCGCCCGCCGTCACCCGCTCCGGGGGACATGTCCCGAAATCGGGACGCGTCCGGCCGCAATCCCTTGATCTTCCAAGGGAAAATTCTTCCCGATGTCCCGAGATCCAAATCGGGACATGTCCCGAAATGGGCGATCCATGTCCCGAAATCGGGTCCTCCGTGTCCCGAAATGCCGTCTCGGTGTCCCGAAATCGGGAATCCATGTCCCGATTTGGCCCGGCGGTGTCCCAAAGTCGGGACCTCCAGTGTCCCACTGGGGGAGGGGGTTGACGTCCCGTTGCTGAAGATCTCGAAACCCGAAGGAAGACGGAGATGTTGCGGTCGGAAGGAGCACCCTCCACGACAGGTTGTTACCGCTGATCTTTTTTGAAAATTTGGATTTGCTGGTCCGCGTAGAATCAATATTTGGGACCGCGCGAGGCAATTCTATGCCTCATATTGATAGCCTCGCGAAAAACTCCCCTTACCACCATGCCCACGATCCGGCTCCCCCGCCTCATCAAGCCCGGCGTTCTGGCCAACATGAATCGGTCCAGCGTGCGGGATCTCCTGTCGCCCTTCACCCGCTACTTCGAGAGCCGGGGTGTCCCGCTCGGCGCGGTCGAGGACGAGAATTTCGACCTCACCCGGCTCTTCGAGGTGCTCGCCTCGCCGATCGAGTCGACCCCGCCCGAGCTGGTCGAGCGGCTCGAACTGCTGGACCTGATCGCCGAGACCCAGAGCGCCCTGAACTTCGAGACCGAGTTCCACGATCTCGTGAAGCGCCTGCGGCACGACAAGGACACCACGGCCGACCTTGCGGTGAAGATCCTGATCCACGCTCCGGACATCGCATGGCGGGAATTCGACCGCCGTGCGCTCCAGAAGCCGCGCTCGCTGGTCTCGTTCCGGGTCGCCGAGGAACTGCCGTTCCGCGGCATCAGCGAGGCACGGATCGAGGAGTTCCGGTCGATCGTCGCGCCATGGTTCGATGGCAACGCCCGCAGCGGAGTCTGCCGGGTCCACCACCGGCAGAAGCCCGGCGGAATCGCATTCGTCATCCGGCACGGCGACATGCTCAAGCGGTTCGACGTCCTCGACGAGGAGGGGAACTCCGCCAGTCGGATCCTGCGACCCGAAGCGGTCGATGTCGCCCACTTCCGGGAAATGGCCGGCGAATGGCAGGTGTCCGGGATCGGCACCAAGGTCCAGGCGCTCTACCGCGAGGCGTTCGGGCTTGTGTTCCACGGCTCGCGGACCGCCCTGGCGCCGGCCCAGCGCTACTCGCTCGAACCACTCCGTGAGGGGCCGTCGGTCCTCGCCTGCGACCTCGCCGGGCCGGTCCAGTGGGCCAACCTCGCGTCGCTCAAGCTGGAACTCCCGGGCGGCCAGCGGGTGACCATCGACCGCCGGGTCTTCGAGGGGCTCGACGCCCTGAACGTGGCGCTCCTCCCAACCGCGGGGCTCCTTGAGGCGTGCATCGACCTGAAACTCGCCGGCCGCCGGTCGCTCGTGAAACTGAAGATCAGCCCCGAACGCGACACGATCAACGGCCCGGCCGGCATCCCGGCGGTCGAGGCCTGGCTCATCAACCGCGGATTCGCCACCGGCCATGACGACGCGCTTCTGGCGAGTGCTTGAACGCCTCGGGGCCTCCGGCAGCGCCGTCCGCGACTGGAAGGGGGCGCTGGGCGGTGACTGGGAGGGTGCGCGGGCCTTCCTCCGCGCCGTTCCCGGCACCGCCGAGACGGTTGCCGCGCCGAACGGCCGGGGCTCCCGAATGCTCGTCGTCAGCGACGGCGAGGCCGCCTACCTCGGAATCGACGACGACGTCGAGGCGTTCCGCGAGCCGGTGCCGCTGACCGCGGACGAGGTGACCGGCCTTCGACCCGACTGGACCGCCATCAGCCGGGAACTCGGCACCCGGCTCGGCTTCGTCGCCGAGACGTGGGAATCCGACGGCCAGACCCGCCAGATCGGGATCGCCCAGCGCGGCTCCGACCTGCCGCGGCCGGTCGTCCTCCATCTGCCCGCCGGCCACCTCGGCGATATGCCCCGTCTGCTTCGCGACCTCGGCCGCCGCGACGACACGATCGTCCTGCTCCCATCGGCGACCTGGCTGACCCCGGATGTCCAGAATCTCCAGCGCCGCAATCGCCTGACGTTCATCACCTTGGCCGAGCACTTCGAGGCAACCGCCGGCGGTCGGCCCGCCTTCCCGATCTCGACCGCGATGCAGGCCGGGGCGTCGGGTTCAGTCAAACGCCGGCGACCAACCCTCCACCCGCAACCCGGCTGGCGCTGGGACATGGTCCGGATCGAAGTCGCCTCAGGCGGCCGGCTGATCCTCTCCTGCGACGGCCAGCGAAATGAGTTCCGGTTCCCGAAAACCAGCAAGAAGGTCCACTCCCACGGCTACGCGATCATGATGCACCTCGCCGTGAACCAGGAGTGGCGGAACCCGCCGAGCGACGCCACCGATCACGACAAGGTCCGGACCCAGTTCCGCCGACTGGGCCGTCTGCTCACCGACCTGGTGCCACTCCCCGGCAAGCCGTTCCGCCGCCACCGCGGGCGTTTCCTGCCGGTCTTTCGACTGGTTTTGGATCGGGACTTGGCCGAACACGTTGCTGACGCAAAGTGGAGGAGGCGGGCCTGACGCGTGACCCGCCAGCTTCAGCTTGCAACACTCGTGACTTCGTAGACACTGCACGATTCGATGCTGCCGGCGATGACGACGCAGAGGTCGATCGCCTCGCAGGATTCGCCAGGAGCAATTGGAAGGAGCCGATGCGGCCCTTACAATCGCTCGGATACGCTGTGAAACACAAGGTGCCGGCTGCGCGGGGAGATGTAGGCGAAGAGATACTTGCGGAAGCGCGGGTCGCAGGGCCAGTTCTCGGTGCTGGCCAGCTTCCATTCCCCGTCCTTTTTCAGGCTGATCAGCACGGGCAGGCTGACGGCGTCGGCGCTGCGGGGGCCGCGCAGGAGGCCGGTTTTGCCGGAGGCGACGAAAAGGGGGGCTCCATCGCCGAGCTTGATGGCGAGTTCGGTGCGGGTTGCATTGACGATGTAGCGGTCGCCGCCGCGAATCCGGGTCGATGGAGCGTGCACCTTGACCACATGATAGGTGTCGTCCTTGGGGAAGAAGATCAGCAGGAGGTCCTTTCGTTCCGCTTCGGCGAGAGAAAGCGTGATTTCGGGTTTCTCTGCGTCGCCGCGCCAGAAATCGAGAAACCGGCCATCGCGCAGCGGGGCCTGGTGGGGGCCGGCGATGTAGGTGAGCGGGACTTCGACCTCGACCCGGCTGTCGGTCGAGCCGACGCGGAACGTGGGCGACGGCCGGTCAGCGGGATCAAAGCGCGTGACCCGGAATTCGGCCGTGGCTCCGCCATTGCTTCCGTCCTGGCCCGCCGCGGGCGGGGAAACCGCCAACAGCAGCGCGATGGCAGCGGCGCGCATCATGTCGCGACCTCCCCGGCTTCGATTTCGCCCTGCGGGATCCAACGGAACGATTTCACCACGAAGCGGCGGCCGAACGACCTGTTCACGTCGGAGGTCAGCTCCGCATGCGGCGTGATCGCCTCATCCGCCGGATCCAGGTAGTCCGGCACCCGCTGCACGACGGCCTCGCACCAGGCGCGGGCCAGGATCCTCTGCCCGTCGGGCGAGCGGGCCTCGCCGTATGCGCGGACCAGGAAAGTGTCCGAGCGGGCGTTGATGATCGGCGCGATCGGCGTCAGGATGTCGGCCTGGGAGATGTACGCGGGAGTTCCCTGGTAGCGCGGACCGAGGGCGGCCTCCTCGAACCTGTAGTTGGCGGCGTGTTGCGGTTGGTTGATGTCGGCTGCCGAGATCGTCTCGGCGCGGTAGTTCTTGTTGATCTCGACGTCGGGATCCTCGAGCGCGGCCTGGAGGGCGCCGTAGCGGGCGAGATCCGGATCGTCGTCGGTGAGCCGGCGGTTTACGAACTCCCCCAGCGACCGGAAGGGGCCGCGCTTCTTGACCTGCTCGACGATCGCGCGGGCGAGTTGGCCGACTTCATCTGCGGTGAGTTCGCGATACCCCAGCCAGCGATCTTCTTCGGAGCCCGCGGCGGCCTTGTTGTCGGCGGGGCCGCCGATCGGAGTGCCGAAGCGCGAGACCACGAAGCGCGCCCGCTCCCGCGCGGCGAGGCCGCCCTGGGACATTGTCACCGGGCGCTTCATATGGCTCGAGGCGAGCATGACTGTCCAGGCCGGAACCGAGGTCGAGTTGATGTTGAACCCGCCGGTCGCCATGAGGTGCCCAGCGGCCCGCAGGTGCGCGTCGGCGGTGATTCCTCCCTGCTCCGAGACCAGCGAGTTAAGCGCCGTTTCGTTGTCCATGCCGCCGAGGTGGGCGCGGTAGGCGGCGTTGGGCAGCGGCCGCGAGCCGTCGAAGAATTGCCGCACCACCGTCCGGAGCGGGCGCTCCGAGCCGTATCCGCGGAAGACTTCGCCCCGCTGCGCCGCCATCGAGGAGAAGAAATACTCGTCAAACAGGAGGTGATTGGCGGCGTAGCTGCGGTCGATCACGGCGGACGGTGCCGAGTTGATGACATAGTCGGCGTTGGTGAACCATGTCCAGTCGGGATACATGGTACCGGCGATGTCGCCGCCCTCCCAGGCAAAGTACTGACCGAGATAAAACGGGAATGAATTTTCCTTGATGGCGTCCGGTTCAAGCCCGGGCAGCGCGTAGGAGTTTCCGATCGCGTAGTTCTGGAAGTAGTAGTTGTTCCAATTGAGCGCTTCGATCGGGTATTGCGGCAGGTTCTGGAGCTGCGCCAGCGAGGTGAGCGGAGCGAGGGGGATGTCCTGAGCCACGATCACGCTGCGGCCGGCCGGTCCGTTGCTGGGGCCGAAAAACGGCTTGTTCTGAATCAGCCCCTCGATGCCATTGATCTGCTCGAAAGTGACGTTGAATGGGTGCGCGTAGAAGGTGGTGGCCGCGTCCACACCCCGGGAGCGGTGCTTGCTGGTCGATGTCGCCGCCGCGTAGGGGTGGGTCGGGATGTTGTGGAGCCAGGTCTTGTTCGGCAATTGCACCTCGTCGAGCGTCTTCAGGCGCAGGTCGAGATGCAGGAACGGGGCCGGCGCGTCGACCAGCTCGGCGAGGCTCCGGCTCGGGAAATTGTTCTCCGAGATGAAGTCGGCCACGGGGTTGCCCTGGTCGACTTCGCGGCGCCAGCAGACCTGGCTGCAGAACATCTGTTGGCGGAGCCGTTCGGGGTGCCCCCGGTGCACGGCTTTGTTTTCACAGCGGAACCCGAAGGTGGTCTGGAACTGGCTGTATGAGTTCAGACTCGTATTCCAGCTCGAGCCCTTGGTTTCGATCGAGATGCGGTCGTTCGGGCTGGCGCTGATCGTGCCCAGGAAACGCTCCTGGCCGACATGGTCCGGCGGCAACCATGGCTGCAGGCCGACGACCATGTCGTGCGCATGGAATTCTCCGCTTTCCGACTTCACGTAGGTGAGCAACTTGGCTTCACCCGGGCCGAAGCGGATCCCCGGCGTCCCGGCATCGCCGAAACGCATCTCCATGTTGCCATGCGGCCAGCCCCAGTTGTAGTTGCCGTTGCGACAGCCGTCGCCGCTCAGGTTGATCTTCTGGCTCCCCTTGTAGAGCGTGTGTTCGAGGGGCATGGTATGCAGGAATACGCTCCATTGTTCGACTTCGAGTCCCACGCTGTACGGATTCCACAAGATCAGCACGGGGTAGCTGTACAGGTAGAGGCCGTAGGTCTTCTCACCCTTCCCCTGGCCGGGTTCGTTCCGCTGCCGCACGCCGAATGAGATCAGCATCTGCATGCGCACCAGCAGCGGCTGGAGGCGCATCACGTTCGAGTTCCAGGTCGGGTTGCGGGTCCGGTCGAGCGGGGCGTAGTTTCGCATTGCGACCAGCGGGAAGTCCGCCGATGTCCCGATCTGCCGGCGATGCATGTTGTACCAGTGGTGGAGGAACTTCCAGCACAGGACGTCGTAGTCCTTCGGATTGCTGAGGGCGATGTCGCGATTCGGTCCACGTGGCCCGGTCGGGGGGCTGCTCTTGCCTTCCGGCCAGCCCCAGCCCTCGAGCCAATCGATGTCATCCCGTTCGAGGAACAGGCTCAGGTCCTTGCGCAACGAGCCGTTGGTCACGTTGGCGAGGACGCTTTCCGAGTATGGCGTGAGGTCGTGGAAGAACTCCTGCGGGGAGGTGCCGGCGGACGCCGCGAGGTCCAACAGCGGGCGGGTGATGACCTTGTCCGAGGTCCCGGTGTTCGACGGGAAGTCCGCGAAGTCGATCAGGGCCTGGATCCCGTGGGCACCCGGGGTGGCGAAGCTCGCCAGCAAGTCCGCCACCTCGGCCGAATCGTCGCGGTCGAGGTCATCCCGCGCCCCAAAATGGCCCTTGCAGTTCTCGTCTCCCACCCACCAGGCGTAGGCGCCGCCTTGCGTCCGCACTCTGCCGGCGTAAACCCCGCCGTCCGCCGCGCCGGCGTCAGGGCGGATCGGCGGGTTGGCGACCAGCACCGGGTCGCTGAGCTTGCCCGACTTCGCGAAAGCGAACTGCTCGACCCCGTTCGGATTCTCGTCGGACACCAGCCAGCGCCGGAACGGAGCCTGACGGTCGTAGCTCGGCGGATCCCCGAGCGCCTCCGCCCTTGCCGCCCAGACCCCGGTCAGATGCGGGTATTTCACCCCGTCCACGGTTTCGGTTTCCGGGGAACTGTCCAAGATGGCTGCCGGGGCGGTGATGTTGTCGTCCCTGCCGACCGATCGCTGGAGTTCGCCGATTGCCAGCAACATGGCCAACCGGGCGTTGGCCTGCGCCTCAGTCCGTGCCGCATCCTGTGCGGTGCCCCGAAGCGCAAGCGCGGACAGGCTCAGCAACCCCACGCTCAGCACCATCAGCAACACCATCAGTGAAACCGTAACGACCAGAGCGAAGCCGCTCTCCGTAGGTCGCGGCAATCGTCTCGGCGGATCTCGATAGGTCGCGTTGCGCGTCATTATGAAGCAAATACACAAGTGATCACGGCCGGTTGCTGCTGAAGGTGACCCGATCAAAATCGACCTCGAATTCCCCCGGTCCGGCGCTTTCCGGGTCCTCGCCGCGGCTCAACAGGCGCACCGCGAGCGGCTGCCCGACCAAGCCGGCATCCCCCGGATCGTAGGTGTAGAAGACGGTCGAGCCGACGAACGTCCCGGAGGTTGGCGACTGCGTGTTGTCATCCACGGCGATCACGGTGCCGCCGGCAAGCAGTTCGACCCGGTAACCCGGCCAGCCGAAGCCATTCGGGCGGCCCACCATGAAGGCGACCTCGTAGCTGGTGTTCGCCGCGAAGCTGGCGCCAAGGGTCTGGGAAAGCCCGAATGCTTTGTCCGGCGGGGTGGTGATGTAACTGCAGTAGGCGTACCCCACGTTCTCGCCGCCGCCGGGCGCCAGGGACGGGTAGTCGGTGGTGGTTGGGTTCCAGGTGCGGACGTCGGCGGTGACGACCATGTCCGGATTGTAGACGTCCCACGGCAGACCAAGGTTGGCGATCTCACCATCGTCGATCACCGGACTTTCGAAGCTGCCGTTGCGCAACGGCGCATCCCTTTCGATCACGGCGAAGAAGCGGCGGGAGTCGCCGCCGCCGGGGATGCCGGTCAGCGTGTTGGTCGGCGGGTCGGCGGCGAGGCTCGAGCGGCCGTCCCACACCGGCCAGGCGAGCGGAGGGTCGGTGAGGCCGGTGCTGCTCACCAGGTCGTAGACTTTGTTCTCGCGGCTGTTCCAACTAAAGTCATAGAGCCCACTGTTCCGGCTGATCGTCAGTCGCAGCGGTGCCGACTGGGAGACGACAGTCAGCGTGCCGCCGTCGTCGGTGAAGTAGCCGCCGAGGCCCAGACCGGTCAGCGCGGCGGCGTCGTAGGTTCCCGGATCGAGCGTGGTGCCTCCGAACTTGGCCGAGGTGACACTCACGTTGTTGTGCAGTCTGTAGGCATGGTTGCCGTCGACCTGCACTTCCAGACCGAACGAAGCCGTTTCGACGTCGCTGCCGAACAGGAGTTTCTGGGTGTCCGATACCAGGAACGTGCCGGTGAACCCGGAGAAATCGTCAACCGCGAAGGTCACGCCTGAACTCGATGATCCGGGAGCGACGCCCTGACCGAATATGGGAATGATCTCGATCGTTCCGGTGCCGGTCATTCTGTTGAAGTCGATCCGGAAGCCCGATCCGCCTTCCACGCCCGCCTTGCCGCCGACCGCCGTGATCATGAGCGTGTCGCCATACACAGCGGGCCCGTTGGATTTGAGTCCCCCGCCGTTGAGGGTGACGTCTTGAACAATCGCGTCGCCCCCGGTATCGCCCCGGACCATCAACAACGCGATGTCAGTGTCGCTGAGTTTGTCGAACCGGGTGGTTCCACCATGCCATGTGCCACCGAAAAAATTCGCCACGGCCCCGCCCTGGATGACCCAGGTGTCCGTGTTGCCCGCGGCGGGAGGATAGCTTCCGGGCGCGTTGCCCGGGCCGGTCGGGTTGTCGTCCCAGTCGGTGTAGCCCGCGATGTTCCCGATGCTGCCGGTGGTCTGGTTGGTGTAGTAAGTCGCAGCGTTGGCCGTGGCGGCGAACAGGGCCAGCGGCAACAGTGCGGTCAGTGGCCTCTTCATTCGATCATGCGAGATTCTCATCGTGCACTGGCGGTACCGGTGATTCGGGATCAACCAAGGCCAAGCTTGGACGCCGACCGTGCTCCGGCCAACCCCAATTGCTTACGCGCTCACGACAAAAGTTTACGGATCCTCGACAGCCCCGCCGGCTTGTGCTAATCGGAGCTCATGGCTCGGAGGAAGCGCATTGCAATCGTCATCGACCTGGGGTTCGCGGTGAACCATCATCACCAGACCTTTGCGGGCATCAAGGCCTACGCCGAGGAGCAGGGTTGGGTGTATGACCTGTGGCCCCATGCCCCGCGGGAGCTGCTGACCCGAAAGAGAAAGAGGACCTACGATGGAATCGTCGGGCGCATCACGCCGGGGATCGCGGCGGCGGCGCGGCGGGCGAAGGTGCCGGTGATCAACACCTGGATCAGTTCCCCCGTCAAGGACGTGCCCTCGGTGGCGCCGGATTACCGTGAGTCCGGCCGGATGGCGGTCAGGCACCTGGTGGCGCGCGGGTTCGTCCGGTTTGCCTTCCTCGGTTACCGCAGGGTGCGGTTTTCCTCGCAGGTGCGGGACGGTTTCGAGGCGGCGGCCCGCGATGCGGGATGCTCGACCACAAGTCTCCTTGTCCGGCACGCCTTCTACTACAACTCCGCGGAATGGGACACTGCCTATCAGGCGATGGAAGCCTGGATTGGGAAGTGGGACCTGCCAATGGGAGTGGTTGTCACCGAGGACATCTCGGCGCGCTATCTTGTCGGTGTGGTCGAGCGGCTCGGGCTGCGGGTGCCCGAGGACGTGGCCATCATCGCCCCGGACAACAACACCCTGATTTGCCAGGGGCTCGAGCCCACCCTGTCGAGCATCGACCTCGGCCACGACCGGGTCGGCTACCGCGCGGCGCAACTGCTCGACGACCTGATGCGCCAACGGAAGTTGGCCGAGCCGCAGGTGATGCTGCCGCCGGCGGTGCTGCACCCGCGCCGCTCGACCGACCACTTCGCCGTGGCCGACCCGCTGGTGAGTCAGGCGCTGCGCTTCATCACCGAGGAGGGGCACCGGCCGATCAAGGTGAAGGACGTGGTGGCGCGGGTTCCCGCCTCGGTCCGGACGCTCGAGCGCCGCTTCCGCGCGGTCCGCGGCAGGGCGATCAACGACGAGATCCGGCGCCTGCGGATCGAGCGGGTCAGGCGGTTGCTGGTCGAGTCGGATGCGTCGCTCAAGGAGGTGGCGGCGGAGTGCGGGTTTCCGAACCCGCAGCGACTGTGCGAGGCGTTCCGGCGCGAGTACGGGACATCTCCGGGCGCTTACCGGGAGCAGGCGGCAAGCGAGGGGATTCGAGGTGCGTGAGCGCGGTTCTCCGGGGAAGATGTGACGCATTTGCAGAAAAATCTGGCGGCAATGCGTAAGCAAGGGCCCTTGCGTTCGCACCTACGGCGGGTCCAGATTCGTGGCGTATGAAACGAATGGCACTGTTGCATCGCGGGCCGTTGCTCCGAAGCTTCGCGCTGGCCGCCGTGATTCTGACCCTTCCGGGAGCGACCTCCGGCGGCGACGAAGGGGACAGCCATTACGACGAGCACCAGGTCTATCAGTTGCGCCCCCGTCCGGATCTTGAATCCCCCTTCGGGCACGTCGGTGCCACGGGCTTGATCCTGCGGATCTTCCCGGGCGTGGTTCTCAAGGTCGAGGACACGATGCCCGGATCGCCGGCGGCGGGGAAGTTCAAGACGGACGAGATCATCACCGCGATCAACGGTGTCACCCTGAAGGGCAGGAACCCTTTCGTGGCGATCGGCGATGTGCTCACCAAGTCCGAGGCCACCGACGGCAAGGTGGTCTTCGACGTCAGCTCCGCGGATGGCGAAATCAAGCGCAAGGAAACCGTGGACATCCCGGTGCTGGGCACCTACGGCAAGAGTTGGCCGATCGACTGCGAGAAGTCGCGCAAGATCGTCGAGCAGGCCGCCGAGTTCTATGCAGACTCGCAGAAGTTCGACCAGGAAGGGATTCCCGGCGCGTTGGCGTGCCTGTTCCTGTTGTCGACGGGCGACGACCAATACCTGCCGCATGTGAAGGAATACTTCGACCGATTTCCCGAAGACGTGAACGGAATCGGCGACCACACCTGGAACAACGGCTACAACGGGATCGCCTGCGGCGAATATTACCTGCGCAGCGGCGACAAGTCGGTGCTGCCGATCCTCCAGTACTACTGCGACGACGCGAAGAAACGCCAGAAGTTCGGCTCCGGCTGGACCCATTGGGGAAATCGAGCGGTTCCCGGTTATGTCGAGGGCGGGCTCCTCAACGCGGCCGGGGCACAGGTCCTGACCACCCTGCTGCTGGGCAAGGAGTGCGGCTTGAAGGTCGATGACGAGACGTTGCTGGGAGCGCTGCGCATGTTCTATCGCTTCGCCGGCCGCGGCACGGTCCCCTACGGCGACCACCGCGGCGAGGGTGGGCTCGGCTCGAACGGCAAGGACGGCATGATAGCCGCCGCCATGCAGATCGCCACCCACGCAACGGGTGATGTGACGATTTACAAGGAAGCCCGCGACCACCTCGCCTATTCCATGCTCACCAGCTACCCGGTGCTGGTGGTCGGGCACGGCGACGAGGGCCGCGGTGACGGCATCTGGCGCAGCCTCATCAGTTCCTATCTGATGGACAGGAAGCCCGACCTCTACCGCCGGACCATGGACCGGCTCACCTGGTGGCACGATCTGAGCCGCGAGCCCGGCGGCAGCATCGGGATCGGCGCCCTCCACTGGGAATATGGCAAGGTCGGCTCGTCCGGCGCCGGCGTGGGACTCTCCTACACGGCGCCCAGGCGGACGCTGCGCATCACCGGCGCGCCGCGCTCGAAGTTTTCGCACGACTTCACGCTGCCGGAGCACCTGTGGGGCACCGAGGCGGACCGGGCCTTCCTCTCGATCGAGCACAACCCGAAGTACTACGAGTATGGCAAGGAGGAACCAATCCACGTTCCCTTCTGGCAACTGGGCGGCGCCTATCACAAGGCGAAGGGCGATGTCGCCAAGCTCCCGCGTGAAGTGCTGCTCAAGAACGTCCATCACGCGCGCTACATGATCCGCGCCCAGGCAGCCAAGGCATTGCGCCGGGCCGGCGCCCTCGACGAACTGGAGAGACTCTTGCGCGATCCGGACCCGCGCGTGCGCCGGGCGGCGCTCGACGGCCTGATCGACTGGAACTACTACTTCGGGACCGGCCCCGAACCGATCTCGACCGAACATTTTTCACCCGCGATGCTCGAGGCCATCCGGAAAATGTTGTCGGACTCCGAAGAATCCTGGTGGGTGGTCGACGGCGCGCTGAGAGCGCTGAAGTTCGCGCCGGTCGAGGATCTCAAAGCCTGCTACCCGCTCATCAAGCCATGGACCGACCACTCGGATTGGTGGCTGCGCGAAGCGGCCTTCATGGGTCTCTCGGGACTCGAGCGGGACGACCAACTCTACGTGAAGATCCTGCCGAAGATGATGGAGCTCTACACGGCGGAATACCACACCCAGCCACGGAACCGGATGCTTCGGCACCTCCGTGACGCCCTGGGCCGCAAGGGCAAGGCCAGCCCCGCCGGCAAACTGATCCTCACGGGGCTCAAGGAGGCCGTCGAGGACAGCGAGATCAAGCCGGGGACGCGCGCCGCCGAGGGCGCCTACAACGTCAACGAGGTGGCCAGGTTCTGCCTGCAGACCGATCCGACAACCGCCCTGCCGATCGCCCACATGATCCGTGAACGCTTTGATGCATTCGACACCGGGGACCTCATCGAACTGGTGGCGACCCCGAATTCGATTCGCGAACGACAGTCGCTCGGCCTCTGCACCGCGCTCGACAAACTGGACGCGCAGGCACGCAGGGAACTGACCGCGCTTCTTGCCAACGTCTATCGTCGCGAGCTCATCAAGCGCCTGAAGGAAGACCTCGGGGTGAGCGGATCGCTCAAGAGCGTGAAGCCGGACCTCGGTGCACTCCGGAAGTATGGCGAGAACGGGCCGTTGCTCGATGCCGTCCTCGATCTCACCAGGCTCGACAGGTCGCTCGACGGCTGGACCCCGGTGGGCGAGCCGAAGCCCGCGGACCGCGTCTGGCGGTTCACTTCATTCGACCCGCAGCGCGAGCAGGACCGGTTGCACCCGCGCGAAAAGAAGCGCTTCCGTGATCTCCAACTGCCCGGCGAACTGAAGGGCTGGTATTCCATCGACTACGATGCCGGCAAGTGGCGCGAGGGCCGCGCCCCGATCGGCAAGGGCGAATGCCGCGGCTGGGACAACGAGTCCTTCGAGAATCGCTCCGAATGGGGCGACGGCGAGTTTCTGGTGATGCGCACCACCTTCGAGGTCGATGACCTCGATGACGATGTCTACCGCCTCAACGTCCTGGCCAGGCAGGGATACAGCGTCTATCTGAACGGCCACCTGATCCACACCTATCCCTGGTGGAAGGATATTCCGCATTATCGCTCCATTCTGCTGGGCTCCGGCGAGGTCGCGCACCTGCGCAAGGGCGCCAACGTGCTGGCCGCCTATGGCAACGTCGAATACGACGACAAGACCGGGGAGCCGCGCGGACAGATGGATTTGTTCATTGAAGGCCTGAAGATGGCGGACTTGGAGTAGTGCCGGCCGCGGTGCGGCGAAACGAACCAAGACCCGAGACGAAACGCTGATGAACACATCCCATCCCATGCATACCCGCTTGATCTTATGGTCCATCACGGCCGCGCTGGCCGGCTTCCTGTTCGGTTTCGACACGATCGTCATTTCGGGTGCCGAGGAGACCTTCCAGCGCTTGTGGCAACTTGACGCCCGGATGCACGGGCTGGCGACCGGGATGGCGCTGTGGGGCACGGTGATCGGCGCCATCTTCGGCGGCATCCCCGCAGAGCGCTACGGCCGCCGCAGGACGCTGATCTGGGTGGGCGTGCTCTACTTCATATCCGCCGTCGGCTCGGGCCTCGCGCCCGAGGTGGTCACCTTCATGATCGCGCGCTTCATCGGCGGGCTCGGCGTCGGCGCGGCCACCGTGGCCGCCCCGATGTTCATCTCCGAGATCGCGCCGCCGGGATCGCGCGGCAGGCTGGCCGGCATGTTTCAGTTCAACATCGTGTTCGGTATCCTGGTCGCACTGGTCTCGAACTGGGCCTTCGGCAAGGTCATGGACATGGACGTCGCCTGGCGGTGGATGCTGGGCATCGAGGCGGTTCCGGCGCTGATCTACACGCTGCTGTCGTTCGGCCTGCCGGAGAGCCCGCGCTGGCTGATCGTGCATGCCGGCAAGCGCAAGGAAGGCGCCGCCGTCTTCCAACAGATCAATCCGGAGGCCGGCGACGAACAGATCGAGCGACTGGTCGCCGAGGTGGCGGAAACCACCCGCGGCACCGCGAAGACCACCGGCTTCCTCACCCGCCGCCTGCGTGTGCCGATCCTGCTTGCCATCCTGATCGCCACCTTCAACCAGTTCTCGGGGATCAACGCGGTGTTCTACTTCGCGCCGCGCCTGCTGGGCCTCGCCGGGGTCGATGACCCGCTCAAGGCATCGATTGCGCTCGGCCTCACCAACCTGATCTTCACGTTCATCGGACTGTGGCTGATCGACAAGATCGGCCGCCGGGCTCTGCTCTACATCGGCTCGTTCGGCTACATCGTCTCGCTCGCCATCGCCAGCTACACCTTCCTGAGCACCCCGACGCTCAAGGTGGCCTCGCTCGCCGGCGACTTGGCCGCCGATGCCGGAACGCTGGTCAAGGTCGAGGCAGGCGCCCGCTTCATGAGCCCGGAGGACCGCGTGGAGTTCGACCAGGGATACGCGAAGAAGAAGGCCGCCTTGGCGGAGATCAGCAAGGCCGACTGGTATGAGGGCCCGCAAGTCGTGATTCCCTCCGGGGCCAGCCCGCAGGACGTGGCCGGGATCGCCGCCGCCGCCAAGGCCAAGGCCGGCGAACTGCTGGGCGCCACCGGAACCATCGTGCTGGCAGCCCTGATGGCCTTCATCGCCGCCCACGCCATCGGCCAGGGGGCGGTGATCTGGGTGTTCATCTCCGAGATCTTCCCCAACGACCACCGCGCCGCGGGCCAGGCGCTCGGCAGCGCAACCCACTGGGTCTGGGCGGCCGCCATCACCACCGTGTTCCCAGTCGTGATCGGCGCGGTCGGGCCGGGGTTCCTGTTCGGCTTCTTCTGTTTCATGATGGTCCTGCAACTCCTCTGGGTCCGCTTGATGGTCCCCGAAACCAAGAACGTCCCGCTCGAGGCATTGGCGAAGAAGCTGGGAATGGAAGGGGATTGAATCTCGCCAATGGACCGCGTCTTTGCGCCTCCGCGCGACACCCTCTGTAACAACCAACATCCCAACACCCATGAACATGCACATCAGTATCATCCTGCCGCTTGTCGCCTCGATGGCGATCGCCGCTCCCGAGGCGCAGCTTCTGTTCGACAACAGCGACTTCGAAAAGGGCACCCTCGAGAACTGGACCGCCGAGGGCGACGCCTTCGCGAACCAGCCCACCAAGGGAGACAACCCGGCCAAGCGCGGCCGCCCGGACGGCAGCAAGCACCAGGGCGACTTCTGGATCGGTACGTTCGAAGACTACAATGGCACGTCCGGCCAGCCGGGCCAAAACCAGGGCGACGAACCGACCGGGCGGCTGACCTCCGTCGGGTTTGAGATCGAGCAGCCCTACCTCAACTTCCTCGTCGGCGGCGGCCCGAACGAGCGGACCTCGGTGCGCCTGCGCGTCGGCGACAAGACCTATCTGCTTTCCCCCGGATTCGCCAGCGAGACCATGCAGCCCATCTCCGCCGACGTGGGAGAGTTCAAGGGCAAGACCGCGCGGATCATCCTGCTCGACGACGAGACCGGCGGGTGGGGGCATATCAATGCCGACCACTTCACCGCCTCGGCCGAGCCGCTCGCCAAGGTCGTCGAACCGCGCGAAACCAAGCCGGCCATCCTCGACAAGCGGCGGCAGGTCGCCGAGTTCACCATCGACAAGAAATACATCGTCTATCCGATCGAGAACGGCGACGGGAACCAGTCGGTCAGCCTGCGTGTGGACGACGAGGTGGTGCGCTTCTACAAGACCAATCTCGCCTCCACCGCCGATGACATCGACTGGTGGGCCTTCGAGGATGTCAGCGAGTTCAAGGGCCGGAGGTTGACCCTCACGGTCAGCCGCCATTCCGACGAGGGCTTCAAGCTGATCAGGCAATCCGACACGGTGCCCGGCGCCGACCAATGGGGCGAGGAGCCGCTGCGACCGCAGTTCCATTTCTCGCAGAAGGTCGGCTGGAACAACGACCCCAACGGCATGGTCTACCACGACGGCGAATGGCATCTCTACTTCCAGCACAACCCGGTCGGCTGGGGCTGGGGGAACATGACCTGGGGGCACGCGGTGTCGAAGGATCTCGTCAACTGGACGCAGCTCCCCAACGCCCTGCACCACCGCGAGGGCGATGCCATGTTCTCCGGCGGCGCCGCGGTGGACTGGAAGAACACCGGCGGCTGGAAGACCGGCGACAACGACGTCATCGTCGCCACCTGGACCAGCACCGGCCGCGGCGAGTGCATCGCCTGGTCGAACGACAAGGGGCGCACCTTCATCGAGTACGAGGGCAACCCGGTCCTCAGGCACGGCGGTCGTGACCCGAAGCCGGTCTGGTACGAATACGCCGAGGGCGAGCCACCGCTCTCCGCCGCCGCCGCCAAGCTCGGCGGACACTGGGTGATCGCGGTCTATGACGAGGACAAGGAACTCGGCCGCAACATCGCCTTTTACAGTTCAACCGATTTCAAGAACTGGGAGTTGCAAAGCAAGCTGCCCGGCTACTTCGAGTGCCCCGAGTTGTTCAGCCTGCCGGTTGCCGGCGATCCCAGTGAGGTCCGCTGGGTGGTTTTCGGTGCCGATGCCAAGTATGCCATCGGCACGTTCGACGGCAGGACCTTCACCCCGGAGCACGAGGGCAGGCACCAGCTGCACTACGGGCCATACTATGCCTCGCAGATCTTCTCCGACGCCCCGGATGGCCGCCGCATCCAGATCGGGTGGGCGCGCATCGAGATGAAGGGCATGCCCTTCAACCAGACCTTCACCTTCCCGACCGAACTCTCCCTGCGCCGCACCCCGGACGGCGTGCGCCTGTTCGGCGAGCCGGTGAAGGCGATCGAGAAGATCCACGGCAGGAAGCATGAAACCGCGGACAAGCCGCTCGCGGAGGGCAGGCCGGTCAAGCTCGAGACCTCCGGCGACCTGTTCGACATCCGCGCCACCTTCGAGGTCGGCACCGCCAAGCGTCTCGGACTGATCATCGACGGCCGCCAGGCCTTCGCCTACGACGCCGCCAACAAGAAGCTCAACAATGCCGAGCTCGAACCGGTGGACGGCAGGATCAGCGTCCAGATCCTCATCGACCGCCCCATGATGGAAACCTTCGTCAACCACGGCCGCATGATTATCACTGCGCCCTATCAGAACGACCTCGACATCACCTCGGTCGAGGCCTTCGCGGAGGGCGGCGAAGCCAGGCTCCTCTCCCTCGAAATCCACGAACTCAACGCCAGTTGGAAGTAACGAGCGATTCAGCCCACTCCATACCCGATCATGCAAACTTCTGCGCCTCTGCGCCTCTGCGCGGGTTTCCTCCTGCTGCCCTTCCTGCTGCCGGCACACGCGGAAAAGGCCATCACCTACGCCGACCTCGTCAGCCGCCTGACCGACCTGGAACGGCTCGCCACCCCGATCGTCGAGGGCGAGAAGACCGCCGCCTCGACCAGCCACGACCGCCGGTCCAGATACAACGAGCAGACCGGCCGCTACGAGAACTGGGGTGCCAACAGCGACGGCGGCGGCTGCATCCGCCGTGAGGGCGATGCCCAGGTCATGGTGGATCTCGCGGGCCCCGGGGTGCTCTGGCGCACCTGGTCCGCCCGGGCCACTGGAGGCCACATCAGGATCTTCATCGACGGTGGCGAAACTCCGGTGATCGACAAGCCCTTCAAGGACTACTTCGATGATTTCGAGAAAGACTATCCCGGCCTGGCAATGACCCTTTCCCGGGGCCGCAACGAGTTCATCCCGATCTCCTTCTCGAAGTCCTGCAAGGTCGTCGTCGACGAGGGATGGGGCCTGTACTTCCACGCCACCCACACCCTCTTTCCGCAGGGCACCCGGGTCGAACCGTTCCCGGGATTCACGCCGGAGGTGAAGACGCTGTTGCAGCAAGCCAGCGACGCCTGGCTGAAGCGCGGTGAGAACCCCTATCAGGGTGGCAACCCGAAAAATGGCAACCATACCCTCGAAATTCCCGCCGGCAAGACCGCCGAGGTCAAGCTGCCCGGCTCGGGCGCGATCCGCGCCCTGAAGATCGCCCCGCTCGACCTGCCCGCCGAAGCGATCCAGCGGGAAGACATCCTGCGCGAGTTGACCATCTCGATCTTCTGGGACGGCGAATCCTCCCCCAGTGTCTGGTCGCCACTCGGCGACTTCTTCGCCACCTCGCCCGGCCTCAACCCGTTCAAGACGCTGCCGATGGGCTGCATCGACGGCACGTTCTACTCCTATTGGTTCATGCCCTTCTCGGAGGGCGCGCGCATCGTCCTCACCAACGATGGCGACAGCATGCGCAGGGTCGAGGTCGATCTGGAGACCGTCGCACTGCCCGCGAGCGAAACGCGGAAGCTCCTGCGCTTCTGTGCCGCCTGGCATGGCGGCGACTTCACCGGGCTCGACAAGCAGCGCTTCCTCAAGAACGGCGGTGACCGCTGGCCGGATTGGCCGCTGCTCGTCGTCGAGGGCAAGGGCCGCTACGTCGGCATGACCGAGCATATCTGGAAGTTCGGTGGCTGGTGGGGGGAAGGAGACGAGCGCTTCTTCATCGATGGCGAGAATTACCCGTCAACCGTCGGCACCGGCAGCGAGGATTACGTCGGCTATGCCTGGGCGGCCGAGCCGCCATTCATCACCTTCGACAGCGCCCTGGCCGCGGTTTCCCGCCTCCGGCCCGATGCGCAGGAGGATACTTCGGTCTGCCGCTTCCACGTGTGCGACGACCTGCCGTTCAGTCAACGCTTCGAGGGATTCATCGAGGTGATGCCCAACGAAGATTGCCGCCCCTGCCTCTACGACACCTGCGTCTATTGGTATCGGGAAACCGGCGCCCGCAACCCCTATCCGGTGGTCCCTCCCGAAGGCCGCCGTCACCGGCGTCCCGGACGCCACGAACCGTGGGTCACCCCCGCGACCCTCCAGATCCCCCAGCCGAAACCGGGCACCATCGAGGGTGAAGCTCTGGAGGTTCTCGAAGTCGGCTCCGGCAGGACCTGGATCCAGAACATGGCCGGCTTCCGGGACGGCAAGTGGAGCGGCAATGCCCAACTGATCTGGACTGGAGGCAAGCAGGGCGACACCGCCGAAATCGGGTTCACCGTCGCCGAGGGCGGGAAGTACGAGCTCCTCGTCGTTCTCACCAAGGGCCCCGACTACGGCGTCGTCCAGCTCTCCATCGACGGCGGGAAACTCGGCGAGCCGATCGACTGCCACGACGAAACGGTCACCACCACCGGCGAGATCTCCCTCGGCCACCTCGACCTCGCGGCCGGGAAACACACCCTCCGCGCCACCCTCACCGGGACCAACGAGCAATCCAAGGATGCCGCGGGCGTCGGCAGGCACCTCTTCGGCCTCGACTACCTGCGCCTCCAGCGACCCACTCCATAACTGCCCACCGGTGTTTTCCAGCAACTCCAACATCTCCATCTCAGCGGCTCTGCGGCTTTGCCTGCCGGTCGTAGCCCTGGCGAAGACTGGCGCGAGTCTGCTCTTCGCCAGTCCGCTTCCGGGTGCCACGCCGCCTCCCAACGTCATCCTCATCATCACCGATGACCAAGGCTACGGTGACCTTGCCGCCCACGGCAACCCGGTGCTCAAGACCCCGCACATGGACCGGCTCCACGCCGAAAGCGCGCGCTTCACCGACTTCCATGCCGCCCCAATGTGCTCGCCCACCCGCGGCCAGCTCATGACCGGGATCGACGCGATGCGCAACGGCTGCACCGCCGTCTGCCAGGGGCGCTCGATGATGCGCCGCGAGCTGCCGACGATGGCCGATTTCTTCGCCGGCTCCGGCTACGCCACCGGGCACTTCGGCAAGTGGCACCTCGGCGACAGCTACCCGCACCGCCCGCAGGACCGCGGGTTCCAGGAAACCATCCATCACCGCGCCTGGGGGATCACCTCGCTCGCCGACCATTGGCAGAACACCTACTTCGATCCCGTTCTGTCCCGCAACGGAGTGGACAAGAAGTTCGAGGGCTACTGCACCGACATCTTCTTCGGCGAGGCGATGAAGTGGATCGGCAGGCAGCACGCCGCCGGCAAGCCCTTCTTCCTCTACCTCGCCACCAACACCCCGCACTGGCCCGACGTCTGCGACAAGAGATACTCCGCGCCTTACATCGGCAGGCACGAGGGCAAGCCGATCCCCGACAAGTTCTACGGGATGATCGCCAACCTCGACGAGAACCTCGGAAAACTCGAAGCCTTCCTCGACGAGAAGGGTCTGCGGGACAACACCCTCTTCATCTTCCTGACCGACAACGGCACCCAGAGCAGTGAGGCGCAGGCGATTTTCAATGCCGGCATGCGCGACAAGAAGACCAGCGTCTACGAGGGCGGCCACCGCGTCCCCTGCTTCGTCCGCTGGCCCGCCGGCAAGTTGAAGCACGGCACCGACATCGACGAACTCACCCAGGTCCAGGATCTCCTTCCAACCCTGATCGAACTCTGCGGACTGGACACCACCGGCAAGCCCACCGGCTTCGACGGAGCCAGCCTCGCCGGCCTGATCCGGGGTACCGCCACCAACCTCCCCGACCGCAAGCTCGTCATCCAGTACGGACCGTCCGGCCAGCCGTGGAATCCTGCCGTTGTGCTATGGAAGAAATGGCGCCTCGTCGGCGGCAGGGAACTCTATCATGTCGGCGACGATCCCGGGCAGCAGCAGAACGTCGCCGCAAGCCACCCCGAAATCGTCAAGGCAATGTCCGATCACTATGACTCCTGGTATGCCGAGGCCAGGCCTCTGTTCGATCGACCGCGCTGGATCACGATCGGCTCCGTGCCGGAGCCATCCTCGATTCTCTACGCCCAGGACTGGACCGGCGGCTTCTGCGACAACGGCGGCGGACTGAACCGGGCCACTGCCACGGGCTACTGGAACGTCATCGTCGATCGCGCGGGCGTCTACCAAGTCGAACTCCGCCGCTGGCCCAGGGAATCGGAGAAGACCCTGACCGAGGGGCGAGACGGCCCGGACGATACCGGCCCCAGCGCCCGCCCGATCGCCGCCGCCAACCTCCAGATCGCCGGCGCCAACTACACGCTCGATGTCGAGCCCCGCGCCACCCATGTCACCTTCCGCGTTCGGCTGCCCGCCGGCAAGACGCGGCTCGCAACCCATTTCCTGGACTCGCAGGACCGCACCCTGTGCAGCGCGATCTACACCTGCGTGGAATGGCTGCCCGACCAGGATGCCGCGCTGACCCCCTCCTCCTCCCGCGAACCCAAACCGTCGGCGCGACAGCAAGGGCGCCCCAGTCAATGAAGCGCAAGCATAGCCTGTCCGCGGCTCTGCGGCTTTGCCTGTTCCTGCTGCTTGTCTCCGCCGCCGCAACGGCAGCCGCACCGCCTCCCAACATCGTCCTGATCTTCATCGACGACATGGGATACGGGGACATCGGCCCGTTCGGCAACACGGCGAACAAGACTCCCCACCTCGACCGCATGGCCGTGGAAGGCAACGTGCTGCGCCAGTTCTACGTCGCCAACACCGCCTGCACCCCGTCGCGCGCGGCGCTGATGACCGGCACCTATGCGCATCGCATCGGGATGGACGGGCCGGTCCTGTTTCCGGGCGAAAGGCGCGGGCTCAATCCCGCCGAGATCACCATCGCGGAGATGCTCAAGGAGAAGGGCTACGCCACCGGCCACTTCGGCAAGTGGCACCTCGGCGACCAACCTCCATTCCTGCCGTTGAAGCAGGGCTTCGACGACTACTTCGGCATCCCCTATTCCAACGACATGTGGCCGGGCAACAAGCGCGGCAACCCGGTCACCAAGGGCGGCCCCTACGTGCCGCTGCCCGTCATCCGCGGCGACAAGCCGGTGGCTTATGTCAGCGACGGCGCCGACCAGTCGCTGCTTTGTGAAGTGGTCACCGACGAAGCCGTGGCGTTCATCAGAAAGCATCGTGACGGGCCCTTCTTCTGTTACGTCCCCCACGCCTACGTCCACTCCCCGCGCTATGCCCGGCCCGAGATCATGGCCCGGGCCGGCGGCAACGTGAACCGCGCCAACATCGAGGAGGTGGATGACAGCGTCGGCCGCATCCTCGACACCCTGCGCGAACTCGAACTCGCGCGGCACACCTTCGTGCTCTTCACCTCCGACAACGGCGGCGACGGCGGCCTGTGCATGGGACCCCTGCGCGGCAACAAGGTCAGCGCCAAATACGAGGGCCACATGCGCGTGCCCACCATTACCTGGTGGCCCGGCACCATCCCGGCCGGCACCGGGACCGACGCCATCGCCGTCACCACCGACCTGCTGCCCAGCTTTGCGAAACTCGCCGGCGCCAAAGTGCCCGCCGACCGCATCATCGACGGCAGAAATGTCCTCGACATCCTCCTCGGCAAGCCCGGGGCCAGGTCGCCACACGAGATTCACCACTACGAAAACGAAGGCATCCGCCACGGCGATTGGAAGCTCGTGAGAGTCCGCAAGGGGTTTGAACTTTATGACCTCGCCGCGAACCCCGGTGAAACGAACGACCTCGCCGACCAACATCCCGACCTCGTGGAAGAACTCCGCGAGTTGCTCGCAGCTCACGCCAAACAAATCGCCGCCGTCACCCGTCCCGCCGCCTTCGTCGAGGATGCCCGGCCGATCTTGACCGAGCCCGGCGATCTTCCCCGCCTGCGCGATTACGTCAAGAAGCCCCACACCCGAGCCGCCAACGAGGACATCCCCACCAAGGCGGCACCTTGAGCACGAACACGATCCCGGCAAGCGCGTCCTCCCCGATTTTGCTCACGCCATCATGCACACCGTCATCGATGCCTCGCCGGGGGCGATTCGCATGGCAGTCAAGTGGCGTTTCAGCGTAAAAATTTGCCGCCAAAACGTAAGAAAACCGGTTTGAAAGTCGGGCGCAGCACCCGATCATTCAGCGTCCAATCAACCAATCAGTACGAAACGTGAAATTGCCAGGAGCTTCCGCCCCGATCCCATTCCTTCCGTTCCCCGACGCGGATGACAACGAGAGCGCACGGAGGTCAAACCGATGAAATTGTTGCGGAAATCTCTGTTGATTTTGCTGGTTGGATTGGCCGCGGCAAGGGTCTCGGCGGATGTCAATGTGTTGATCATCGGCTCGGCGGTGGATTCCGGCGACACCTTCACCAACGCCAACTCCGATCCCTTCTCGCCAGCGGGAATCGCGACGCACCTGGACAACATTCTCTCCGGTGCCGGCGTGGGTGCCGTCAATGTGACGGTCGAGGAGCGCTTTGCCACGGCGACCACGGTCCTTGGGCATTCGACGCGTTGCCACAACCTTGCCGGCTGGTATCACTGGCCGTTTCCAGCGGACGTCGAAACCACAACCCGCTGGCCCAACCTGCGCGGCGAGCTGGGGACCGCGTGGGACTACGTCATCCTGATCGGCGATCCCTACACGATGGAGTACACGCCCGGCCTGTACGCGCTGGGCGTTGCCGAGATCAACGAGGAGGTCGCGCAAGGCACGGCCCAGACCATGCTGCTCATGCCCTGGCCCGCGCCCGGCTCGGCGTCGACCGTCGCGCATTACGAAGAAGTCGTCTATCGCACCGGACGTTCGGGCGGGATTCCGGTCGCGCCGGCCGGCCTGGCCTGGCAGGCGGCGGGTTCCCCCACCGGCGGCGGCCACCCGAACAACGACGCCGCCTATATCGCCGCGGCCACCATCTACAGCCGCATGTACGGCCAGAGCGCCTCGAACTCCAGCTACAGCCACAACGACGCCCACGCCGACCTGGCCCACACCACCGTCACCGATGCCATGGCCGCCTCCCACTACAGCGGGCAATTCAGTTTTCAGAATCCTTACTCGATCCTGGGCGACTCCCGGCGGGACGTTCACTTCTCAGAGCAGGGCACCAGCACGGAGGAGGATATTCGCCTCGCCGTCGGCTATGCGATGGACCGCTGCCGCGTCACCAACGACAACTGGTCCTACAACGACAAGTACAACAGCGAGACCCCGGAAGACGACGGTCTGGGCTGGCCGACCGACCGGGAGATGCCCATCGCCTTCAACGAAGGGCGTACCTTCGAGGCGGCGAAGTCCTACAAGGTGAATCCCGCCTACTGGCAGTTGGCCTTCGGCTACCGCTACCACTTCAACACCTGGGGCCGCCCCGTCGACCTGGCCAACGATCACTACATCGGCCAGATGTTCGTGAACGACAACGATCAGGCCAACCGCATGCTCGGCGAGGGACCCACCGCCCGCAACCTGCCAATGCGCACTCTTTGGGCGCAGATCCACAAGCTCTACCCCACCTGGAATCCTCAGCGCGACGGCACCGGCCCCCACCTCAACGCCAACCTCTCCCGGGGCGCCATCGGCGACTACATGTACACCATCTACTCCGGCCGCTGCTCCATCGACCCCAGCCTGGATCCGGAGAGCACCGCCTACAAAATGCAGAAGATTGGCTACGAAACCGCCTGGCGCCTGGGCCGCTGTCAGGTCCGCGCGCCGGGTTTCAAGGTGTTGCCCACTTCCGCCACGGCCACCGATGTCACGCCCGAGACGACGCAGACCCTCTCCGTCCGATTCATGTTTCCGCCCCAAGCCGACGTGACTGTTTCCGTTGTGGCCGATGACCGGTTTGCCGGCTTGGTGAGCCCCGGGACGTTGATCTTTACCCCCGCCAACTACGACACCCCGCAGACCGTGACCGTGACCGGTCAGACCGGCGCGGCCGGGACTCATCCCTTCAACATTGTTTTCAATACCAGCTCCGCCGACCCGGTTTACGACTTGGTGAGTGATTCCTGGGGCTTCTCCAACACCCGCGACGACGGGCCGGCGCCCGGCAACCTGCAGGTGTATGGCAACGGGAACATGGTGATCAGCGGAGATACCACGCCCGAGGCCGGCAACGGCACCGACTTCGGTGACGTCGCGGTCGCAGCCGGACCCGTGGCGCAGCAGTTTACGATCAGCAACCTGGGTGCCGTCACCGTCAGTCTCACCTCGACACCGGCGGTCAGCCTCACGGGCGGGGACGGATATTTCACCCTTTCGCAGGATGCGGCCGACACGACCCTGTCGCCATCGGAAAGCACGACGTTCGAGGTCACCTACAATCCGGCGGTTTCCGGCACCCACACCGCCAGCATCGAGATCGACAGTGACGACCCCGACGGCCCGCTATACACCTTCTCGCTCGTGGGCGTGGGCATGGTCCCGCCCACGGTCGCCAACGGCGCCGCATCGCCGGTTTCCAACAAGACCGCGCGCTTGAACGGGACCGTCTCCGGTGATCAGGGGGATGTGACCGTATACTGGGGACCCTCCGACGGCGGTCAGGCCCCCGGCAGTTGGCAGAACAGCGTCGCGCTCGCCAGGACTTCCGGCGCCTTCTTCACCGACATCAGCGGCCTGGCGCCCGGCCAGACCTACTACTACAACTGCCACGTGGAAAACGTGGCCGGCACGGATTGGGCGGACGGCGGCTCCGTCAGCTTCACCACGACCACGGAATCCCCGATCTTCGCCACCACCATCCTGCCCCAGGCCATCATCAACCAGAGCTACAGCCAGTCGCTCATCGACTGGGAGATCGTGACCGACGCCGACCTGCCGCTGGACACGTTGACTTTTTCCAAGGTCTCCGGACCGACCTGGGTCTCGGTCGGCTCCGACGGCATCGTCTCCGGTACGCCCCCCGCCCTGGGCTCCTTCGACCTGACGATCAACGTCGAAGACGTCTATGGCAACAGTACCCAGGAGACGACAACGATCGAGGTGTTGGATGGCTTGATCATCTTCTCCGACAACTTCAATGACCTGGTGGCCGGCAGCAGCGCGACGGCGGACCTGCTCAACGGCGCCAACGGCAACCCCGTTCGCAGCGGTCAGATCATGCCCCTGGGTTTCAACACCTGGAGCCAGTCCGGCAACATCCAGGAGTCCAGCATCGACAACAGCGCGCTGTTCATGGGCTGGGGCGGCTTGCCGAAGTACACTGCGCATTTCACTGAGACCCCGCTCTCCGATTCCGAGCCGATCGTCGTCTCGATGATGTACTTCGACAGAGCTTCCAACCGCGTCGGCCGCCAGATCCAGCTCCGCGACGCCAACGGAACGGTGATCGTCCAGTTGGGCGGCAACAACACGCACCCGTACGTCATCACCGACGGCTCCAACTGGTCGGTTCCCGTGAACTGGGGCGATGGCAATACCTTCCGCAAATGGGAGTTCACTCTCTACGCCGGCACCTACGACCTGTGGATCGACGCCGACGATGACGACGTCAAGGACGCCGGGGAGTTCTTCAACGGCGTGTCCTACGGCAACGCGCCCACCGCGGGCCTGAACAGGCTTTCCCTGGAGCAGTACTACAACCACAGCGACCGCGGGGCTCACTCTGTGGATGATATCGTTGTCCGCAAGGCCGTGACCGGTCCCAGCTACACCGTCACCTTCGTGGAGGGCGATCACGGCACCCGCACCGGCGGCGGCGAGTTGGTGCAGACGGTCTTCGAAGGCGGGGCTGCGGTCGCCCCGACCATCACGCCCGACCTCGGCTGGAGCCTGGACGGCTGGGATGTCGCCTTCGACAACGTCACCAGCGACCTGACCGTCACCGCGCAATACTCGGCGGTTCCCACCTATACCGTCGCCTTCGTGGAAGGCGCCCACGGCACCCGCACCGGCGGCGGCGATCTGAGCCAGATCGTCAATGAAGGCACCGCCGCGGTGGCTCCTGTCATCACGCCCGATGCCGGCTGGTCCTTCGACGGTTGGGATACAGCGTTCGACAACGTCACCAGCGATCTAACCGTGGCCGCACAGTACAGCCCGGTGACCTACACGTTGACCTATACCGCCGGCGCCGGCGGCGCCATCGACGGCACTTCGCCTCAGACTGTGGGCTACAACGGCACGGGCACGGCCGTCACGGCGGTCCCCGACGCCAACCATCATTTCGTGGACTGGTCGGACAGCTCCACCGCCAACCCGCGGACCGACAGCGACGTCACGGCCGACCTCAGCGTCACCGCCAATTTCGCGATCGATACTTACACCGTCACCTTTCTCGAAGGTGCCAACGGCTCGATCAGCGGCGGCACCGCCGTGCAGATCGTGAACCACGGCAGCGCGGCCGTCGCCCCCAACATCACGCCCGACACCGGCTGGATGTTTACCGGCTGGGACACCGCCTTTGCCAACGTCACCACCGACTTGACCGTGACTGCGCAATATGAGCCGGCCGCCACCTGGTATTCCGTGGCGACCAGCGGCGCCACCCTGGTGGATGATTCCACCGCGGATTGGGCCGCCACCCCGGGTGGTTCGGGCGGGAGTCCCAGTGCTCTGCCCGTCCCCGGCGATTCGGACACCTGGGTGGTCCAGCAGGATCTCCGTGCCGGGTTCACGAACACCACGTGGCATGGCGCAACGACCCGGGTCGACGGCGGGGACAACCATCCCTCACTCGGCTTGTTGTATGCAGCCGGAGCAAACCTGACCTTGCAGGACGTTTACCTCAACGGCGGCGGACTTAACTCGAACGGACATGTCTTTGCCGGCAACACGCTCACGGTGGACGCCACCAGCGGTGGCTACGTCGGCACCGAAGGCGGCGGCGCCACGACGCTCGATTTCAATGCGATCACCGGCGCCGGAACGTTGACCTCGATCGGCATCTTCGACCGGCGCCTTGACCCGGGCTCCGGCGGCGGTGCGGCGATCGCCGCCGGGACCGATCTTTCCGGCTTCACCGG
>NZ_JBISBU010000050.1:0-39362 GCF_044385805.1 Haloferula sp. A504 | reverse complement strand
GAAATCGGCCCGGCTGATGCCGATTTCATCATCGGCGCTCCGAAAATTCCGCGATTTGACACCCCCCGCGGCCTCTCTAACCTGCCGACATCCTGATGCCCGACGAATCTCTCGCCGACGACCCCCTCGAATTCCGCTCCCACGCCCCCGGCTACTGGCCGGAGGCGGCGATGGTGCATTGGAACGATCCGAAATGGCAGCTCAAGAACCGGATCAACACGCTGGCCGACCTCGAGCAGCACCTCGACCTCACCGACGAAGAACGGGCCGGCGTGCTGCTCGCCGGCAGCAAGTTGGCGATGTCGATCACGCCGCACTTCTTCAACCTGATCGATCGCGACGATCCCGACTGCCCGATCCGGCGGCAGGTCATCCCGCGCCTTGAGGAAGGCTGGACCGCGCCCGAGGAACTGTCCGACCCCTGTGGCGAGGATTCGCACATGCCGGTGCCGGGCCTCGTCCACCGCTATCCGGACCGGGTGCTGTTTCTCGTCACCGATCGCTGCGCGTCCTACTGCCGCTACTGCACCCGTTCGCGGGTCGTCTCGGGGGTCGGCGAGCAGCAACTCGAGATCCAGTGGGAAGCCGCGTTCCGCTATCTGGAAAAGACTCCGCAAGTCAGAGACGTCCTCCTCTCCGGCGGCGATCCCCTGCTGCTCTCCGATTCCAAGCTCGAGAAGATACTCACGCGGTTGCGGGCCATCCCGCACATCCAGTTCATCCGCATCGGATCGCGCATTCCCATCTTTCTTCCGCAGCGGATCACGCCCGAGCTGTGCGAAATGCTGAAGCGCTTTCATCCGCTTTTCATCTCGATCCACAGCAACCATCCGAAGGAATTGACCACCGAGGTGCGCGACGCGCTCGGTCGTCTCGCCGATGCCGGCGTGCCGCTGGGTAACCAGTCGGTCCTGCTGCGTGGCGTGAACGACTCCGCCGAGGTGCAGCGGGCCCTCGTCCACAAGCTGCTGATGTGCCGGGCCCGTCCCTACTACCTCTATCAGTGCGACCTCATCACCGGCTCCTCGCACCTCCGCACCTCGGTCGGCGAGGGGCTTGAGATCATCGAGAACCTCCGCGGCCACACCACCGGCTACGCCATCCCGCAGTTCGTGATCGATGGTCCCGGCGGCGGCGGCAAGATCCCGCTCAACCCCGACTACGTTCTCGCCCGCGACGACGACAAGACGGTCCTGCGCAACTACGAGGGCGAGACCTTCGATTACCCCGAACCCTCGGAAGCCCCCGCGGAGGCCCTTGCCGAACTCAAGGAGCAATCGACCTGCTGTTCTTGACTTGCGCTCGGGGGTGCGCGGCCGTGTCGCGCGCCCCTTTTTATTCGGCATTCGGAAATTCATCATTCGGCATTTCAAATCCATGACCTGGAACGACCTCTTCCTCGACCTTTTCGACCGGTGCGTGAAACGCTACCGGAACGGCGACAAGCACTTCGAAAGCTACTACGAGGACGAGGATCTCGAGCTGCTTCGCTCGATCGGCTACCGCAAGCGGGAGTTCTTCGACTTCGTCGAGGACTGGTGCGACGAGGGCTCTCCCTCGCCCTCGGATGCGTTGCTGATCGCCGCCGTGCGGCGCGACTACTTCCGGGTCGTGATGAAGGGAGAGGTCCGCCCCGCCACGGTGACGCGCGACAACATCCCGACCTTCGGTGATTCACTCGACGGGATCCACTACCTGCCGCGCATCCTCGCCAAGGGCCGGGCCAAGCTGCGCGGCGAACTGGATCCGGACCTGATGTTCGGCTGCGGCGGCGACCGCAAGTTTCTCAACGACCACGGCAAGGTGCACCCCGCCGATTTTCTCCGCCATGTCTGGGCGGCGGGCGACAAGGACCACGAGGTCGTGCGCTGGCTCTGCGACTGAGCACCGATTTCCCCAGACATCCGCCGGATCCCGCGGCGCTTCCCCCCCCGGATTCCCGCTGGCGCTCGAGCCTGCGCGTGTCAGGCTATCAATCAACAAGATGACGACTACCGAAGAACTCCAGGAACGAATTGCCGCCACCAGTGGCTGGATCCACGCGGTGAAGGAAGAAATGGGCCGTGTTCTCGTCGGCCAGGAGCAACTCGTCGATCGCCTGATCGTCGGCCTGCTGTGCAATGGCCACATTCTCCTCGAAGGGGTGCCGGGCCTGGCGAAGACCCTCGCGGTGAAGGCCCTCTCCGGTTCGCTCTCCACCTCCTTCGCCCGCTTTCAGTTCACCCCCGACCTGCTGCCCGCCGACCTCGTGGGAACGATGGTCTACAACCCGCAGGAGGCGTCGTTCTCGCCGAAACTCGGACCGATCTTCAACAACCTGATCCTCGCCGACGAGATCAACCGCGCGCCCGCCAAGGTCCAGTCGGCCCTGCTCGAAGCGATGCAGGAACGCCAGGTCACCCTCGGCGACAAGACCCACCGCCTCCCGGAGCCCTTCCTGGTGCTGGCCACGCAGAACCCGATCGACCAGGAGGGCACCTACCAGCTTCCCGAGGCCCAGCTCGACCGCTTCCTGCTCAAGGTGAGCGTCGGCTATCCGACCAAGGAGGAGGAACTCACCGTGCTCGACCGCATGGCCACCTCGGCACCCATCTACGAAACGAAGACGGTCGCCACCCCCGAGCAGGTCGCCGAGGCACGGAGCCTGGTCAACGACATCTACATCGACCCGGCCGTGCGCGAATATGTCGTCGACCTGATTCGCGCGACCCGCCAGCCGGCCAAGATCGACGGCGGCCTGAAGCACCTGATACGCGCGGGTGCCTCTCCGCGGGGCAGCATCAACCTCGCCCTCACCGCCCGCGCCCTCGCCTTCATCTCGGGCCGCGCCTTCGTCACCCCGCAGGACATCAAGGACATGGCGCACGACGTTCTCCGACACCGCATCCTGCTCAGCTACGAGGCCGAAGCCGAGGAGATCACCACCGACCAGATCCTCACCCGCATCCTGAGCAAGGTGCCGGTGCCCTGAAGACAGGAGACTCCAAGACCGAAGACGGAAGACTTTGGAATCTGAGAGCCTTGCTGAACACCCCATCGCCTCAAGCACGCACACCGTATGAAAACTCCGAAGACAGATTCTCGATCGGCCCAGAGGGTCTTCCGTCTTCGGTCTTCCCGTCTTCGGCCTCGAGAATGAACCAGCCCAGCGAAGAGGAAATCGAGGAGATCCTTGCCCGGGTCCGCAAGCTCGAGCTGAAGGCGAAGCGTCTCGTCCGCGAGTCGTTCTCCGGCGAATACCAGTCTTCGTTCCGTGGTCAGGGTCTGGATTTCGACGACTTCCGCGAGTACCAGCACGGCGACGAGATCCGCTTCATCGACTGGAACGTGACCGCGCGGATGAACACGCCCTTCATCCGCAAGTTTCGCGAGGAACGCGAGCTGTCGGTGGTGCTGGCGGTCGATGTCTCCGGTTCGGCCGATTACGGCAGCGTCCACTTCAGCAAGCGCGAGGCGGCCGCCGAAGCCGCGGCGATCCTCGGCTTCAGCGCGCTCGGAAACGGCGACAAGGTGGGGCTGCTGGTGTTCGCCGACGAGCCCCTGCTGTTCGTCCCGCCGGCCAAGGGCAGCCGCCACCTGCTGCGGATGGTCCGCGAGATCCTGGTCGCCCGCCCCGACAAGGGCGGCACCGCGATCGACGGTGCCTGCGATTTCCTGATCAGCACCCTGCGGCGGCGGGCGGTCGTGTTCATGATCTCGGACTTCTTTGCCGACCCGCTCGACAAGCCGCTCGGAAAACTGGCACGCAAGCACGAGACCCTGGCGCTCGAAGTAACCGATCCGCTGGAGGAAGAGCTGCCAAGGGCCGGGCGCGTGGTCCTGAGCGATCCGGAAACCGGATGGGAGGTGTCGGTCAACACCAACAACGCCAACCTGCGCATGGGCTACGAAAAACTCATGCGCCGCCGCCACGAGGGACTCGAAAAGATCTGCCGCAAGCACGGCATCGATCTCGCCCGGCTCTCGACCGATCGCGACCGCTTGCACGACCTTCACCGCATGCTCAAACGCCGCGCCCGGAAACGGGTCCGTTAGATGGAAGACGACTCGCTCCAACTCCGGGATCTCGCTCCCGCCGAACCGCTGCTGTCCCACCCGGGACTGCCGTGGTGGGCATGGGCGCTGATCGGTGCCGGAGTGCTGCTGCTGGTCGTCACGATCGTGTCGGCCATCCGCCGCCGGAGGACCCAGCCACCGCCGATCCGGCAGGTCGATCGCGAGCGCGCCTACCGCGAGGCTGCCGAGGCAATCGAGCAAAGTGCCGGTCTTCCCCGCCGCGAGGCCGCCCAGCGGGTTTCCGGCGCGATCCGGCTCTACCTCGCCAAGGTCTGCGAGGACCCCTCGCTGTTCGAGACGCACGAGGAGTTCCTTTCCCGCCACGAGGCGCTGAACCGCTTCCCCGAAAGCACCCGCGAACAGGTCTCGATGCTCCTCTCCCGGCTCGCCGAGGAAAAGTATGACCGGTTCGGAAAGTCCCCGGCGACCGCCGATTTCACCGAGCGCCCCTTGTCCGTCCTGGGCCAGGTCCACCAGTACTCCGCGGCATGAACGAGTTCATCGAACACTTCCGCTTTGCCCAGCCCCAGTGGCTGCTCCTGCTGCTGCCGCTTGTGGTCCTGCTCCTGCTCCGCCGGGGCCGCGGTGCCGAGGCGGCACTGAGTTTCTCGTCCCTCTCGATCCTGGTCAGCCTCGGCGGCAAGGTCCGGCGGACGGCCTTCTCGATCGGGGTTCCGCTGCTGATGCTGGCGCTCATCCCCGCCATCCTCGGCATGGCGCGCCCGGTCTGGCGCAACGAATACCAGGCCCGGACGGCGAGCGGGATCGACATCGTCGTCGCCCTCGATGTCTCACTGTCGATGAGCATCGACGACTTCTTCCGCCCCGACGGACGGCCGCTGCGGCGCATGGATGCGGCCAAGGCGGTGGTGCGTGACTTCATCCAGGGCCGGCCGGACGACCGCATCGGTCTGGTGATCTACTCGGGCCAGCCCTATATTTCCGGACCCATCACGCTCGATCACGAGTGGCTGCTGAAGAAGCTCAAGGAGGTCCGCCTCGACATTCTCGAAGAGCAGGGCACGGCCATCGGCTCCGCCATCGCCGCCTCCGCCGACAAGCTCAATGCCCGGGATTCGAAGAGCCGGATCATCGTCCTGATCACCGACGGTGCCTCCAACTCCGGAAAACTCTCCCCGGTCGAGGCCGCGGAGCTTTCCAAGAAACTCGGCATCAAGATCTACACGGTCGCCATCGGCACCAAGGAGGGCCGGGTCTCGCGCGGCATCCAGCGCTTTCCGCGCCAGGAGTTCGACCTGCCGACCCTCCGCAAGATCGCTTCGCTCACCGGAGCCGAGCACTACTGGGCGCAGAACGTGGCGGAGCTTGCCGACACCTTCGAGACCATCGACCGCCTGGAGAAGTCCGAGAGCGAACCGAACACGGTGATCGACGACACCGAGCTCTTCACCTGGTTTGTGGCTGCCGCCGGGCTGATGGCGCTGTTCGGCGCGCTGGTCCTCATCCTCAACCCGCCACCGAGTCCATGACCCTGGCCGAACCCCGCTGGCTGCTCCTGCTTCTGCTCCTGCCGCTGCTGGCGACGGGCGCGGTGCTGGTCGCCCGCCTGCGCTCGGCGCGCTGGCAGGCCTTCGTGGCGCCGCGCCTGAGGAGCCGCCTCATCAGGCGCGCCAGCCCGGTGCCCCGCTGGATCTCCCTCGCCTGCCTGCTGCTGGCCCTCGCCCTGCTGATCATTTGCCTGGCGCGGCCGCAGAGCAATCGCGGCACCCGCACCGACTCGATCATGGGCCGCAACATCCTGATGGTGCTCGACCTTTCGCGGAGCATGGAGACGCCCGACATCAAGCCGAGCCGCCTCGCCCAGGCAAAGACCACCTGCTACGAGCTGCTCGAGGCGCTGCCCAACGACCGGATCGGACTCGTTGGGTTCGCCGGGTCGGCCTACCTTTTCGCGCCACTGACCGTCGATCACCACGCCGTGCGGGAGACGATCACCGAAGTGGAGATCGACTGGATTCCCACCGGTGGATCGAACCTCGTCGGCGGCCTCGAACTCGGCATCGAGACCCTCAAGGAAACCGGAACCCGCCAGAACGCCATCATCCTGATGAGCGACGGCGAGGAGCACGTCGGTCGCATCGCCGAGGTCGCCGAGAAGGCGAATGCGGCGGGAATCGAGGTGATCACCATCGGCTTCGGCACCACCGAGGGCGACTTCGTGCCGGACCCCACGATGGCCGACGGACGCTTCCGCGACCGCAGCGGCAGCGAGGTGATCAGCCGTCTGGAACCGCGCCCGCTGGAGCGCCTGGCCACACTGACCGGCGGAAGATTTGCCATCGCGAGTTCCGGGGCTGATATTCCCGCCATGGTGGAGACCGCCGTCGCCGACCTCGATCGCGTCCAGATGGAAGGACGCGAGCGCACGGTGGTGGTCGACTATTACCAGTGGTTCCTGCTGCCGGCGATTCTCCTGCTGATCGGCTCGGTGGTCGCCGCGACCCGCTGGCGCGGCGTCGGAACCGCTCCCGCGACCGCCGCCACCGCCCTGCTCGCCCTCTTCCTGCTGCTGCCGCAGGCCTCGGCCGCGAGCTACTCCGACGCCAGGCAGGCGCTTTCGGAAAAGCGTTTTGCCGATGCCGCCGCCGCCTTCGGCTCCCTGGCCGAACAGCATCGAGATTCCGAGAAGGGATTCCGCTACCACCTCGCGCAGGGCACCGCCGCCTATCAGAGCGGCGACTACCCGACCGCCCGCCGGGCATTCAGCGAAGCGCTCCGCTCCAGAAGCACCGAGGTGCTCCAGGCGGCCCATCACGGCCTCGGCAACACGCTCTTCCAGATCGGCTGGCAGCGACTCTCGGGCGGACTTTCCTATCCCGGGGTGCCCGAGGAGAAAGAAGAGGACGCAACGGACAGCGAGGAGAAAAAGGAGGAGGAAGCCTTCGACCGCCTTTCGGATGCCCTGCTCGACATGCCCGACGAAGCGGACGTCGAAGGCCTGACTTTGGGACGTTTCGAAAAGATGGCCAAAGAGCGACTCGCCGAGTGGATGGCCGAGGAAACCGAGGAAGGCGAGGAAAGCCGCGGCTCGCAACGCTTCAATTCCCTGCTGACGGACTGGATCGACGCCGTGCGCCACTTCGACGGCGCGCAGGATTTCGAGGACTCGCGGCACAACCGCGAACTCACCGTGAAGCACCTGAAAAAGCTGCGTGAAATTTTCGACCAACTGGAGGAGAACGCCCAACAGATCCAGGCCATCCCGCAGCCCTCTCCCGGCGAAAACGGCGAAGGAGAACCCCAGGAGGGTGAAGGCGACGGCGAACCCCAGGACGGCGAGGGTGAACCCCGCGACCAGGGCCAACCGAATGACTCCGGAGAAGATCCGCAGGACGGCAGCGGCGACGAAGATCAGGAGCAGGAGGGCAACGGGGATGAAGGCGAGGAGGATGAAGGTGACGGCGAGACCGACGAGGGCGAGGAAACCGGCGCCAAACCCGGCGAGACGG
Organism: Haloferula sp. A504; assembly: GCF_044385805.1. Lineage (NCBI taxonomy): Bacteria > Pseudomonadati > Verrucomicrobiota > Verrucomicrobiia > Verrucomicrobiales > Verrucomicrobiaceae > Haloferula > Haloferula sp. A504. Next base: position 31,836 of record NZ_JBISBU010000050.1, on the reverse strand, counting down.
AGGAAGATGCCGCCCGCCGCATCCTGCGTGAGAATGCCGATCTCCAGAAAGGCGCCCTTTCCCCCGGCCGAATCGAATACCGCAGACCCGAAAAAGACTGGTGATGAACACTCTTTCCAAGACGACCGCGATCGCCCTGACGGCCCTGCTGCTCTCAGCCGCTGCAGCCTTTGCCCGGGTCGAGGTCAAGGTGTCGTCGCAGTTCCTCGTCAAGGGCGAGCAGGCACTCGTCGAGTATGTGATTCCCGGCCGCCTCGATCCCCGGGCGCGCCTGCGGGTGCCCGAAGTCGATGGCTTGAGCATCCGCCCGCTCGGGATGGGTCCGGAGCGCCGCCTGGCTTTCAATCGACGCCCCGAGTATGTCTTCCGCTACACGGTCACCAGCTACGAGCCCGGCATCTATCAGGTGCCATCGGCGACCGTCGAGATCGATGGCGACCGGGAAAGCACCGACGCCTTCCAGATCCGCATCTTTGACGAGACCGAACTCGAGTGGTCGTCCGTGGATGTCGGCGGACAGGCCATCCGCTACGCGGCGACCCTGCGGTCACTGAAGGACATCCCTTTCGTCAAGGAGGTCGTCCCCACCGAACTCAAGCTCTACTTTCCGGCCGACCAGACCGTGGAGGATTGGGGCATTCCCGACGTCGACCGGGATGGCGTCGCCGCCTGGCGGTTCGAGCCCAAGCCGTCGATCGGTCGCGCCAACCTGCTCGGGAGCCGCTACTACGCGGTCAGTTATCCGAGCACCCTGTCGGCCACCCGCGAAGGTCCGGTGCAACTCGGACCCGCCAAGCTGCGCCTGATCACCGTCCAGCGTTCGATCCGCGACTTCGGCAGCGCCTTCTACGCCAAGACCAACCTGACCGTCCCCGCCCTCGAACTCGAGGCCCGGGCGCTTCCCGAGGGAGCACCCGAGGGTTTCGAGGACGCCGTGGGGAAATTCGAACTCAGCGTCACCGCCGCGGAAACCGAGGTCCGCGAAGGTGATCCGATCAACGTGAACGTCATCGTTTCGGGAACGGGAAACCTCGACACGCTCGACTGTCCGCAGCCGATTTCCAGCGAGGGGTGGAAGCTTTACCCGCCGAGCAGCGTGGACCTGAGTGAGCGTCGCGCCATCTCGGGCGCGGCCTCCTTCCGGCAGTTCATGCGGCCGCTGGTCCCCCAGCCCCAGATTCCCCCGTTCCGTCTCGTCTATTTCGACCCCGACGAGGAGAGCTACGTCCGCCTGCTCAGCGAGCCCATCGCCCTGGACATCCTGCCCTCCACCCGCACGCCCGGGGGAATCGTCACCGTACCGCCGGCGCGGGGCATGCCGATCGAGGAAATGACCGACATCCTCGGCCTCGTCGATGCCGGAGGCCGGCTGCTGCCCGCCCCGGATTCCTTCGACCCGTTTCGCTGGTGGCAGCTCGTCCCCGCCGCCATCGCCCTGATCCTTCTCGGTCTTGCCTTCCGGCTTCACCTCGCGCCGAAGTTGCGCCGGGACCCGGTGGAAACCGCCCGCCGCCGGGCCTTCCGGGCATTGGAGAAGGCCCCTTCCGATCAGCCCGGGTTCTACCGCGCCGCCGGGCAGTTCATCGAACGCTGGCTCGGTGACCGCGACGACGATCTGGTCCGCGACGTGCTCGCCAAGCGCGATCAGACCTGCTTCACCCACGACGTGCCTTCGGAGAAGATCAAACGCTCGGAACGTCAGCGCATCCTCCGTGAACTGCGTCGGATCGCCCTGCCGCTGGTGGCCCTGGCGGCCCTGCTGGCGGTATCCCCGGCTCGTGCCGAAGAGGCCCCGGATCCCCGCACCGCCTACGAGGAAGGGCGCTACGGCGAAGCCGCCGAGGCGTGGCTCGACAGCGGTCCCTACGAACAACTTCCCGCCGACACACTCTACAACATCGGCAACGCCGCCTATCGGCTCGGCGTTCCCGGCGAGGCGGCGCTCTACTGGCGACGGGCCTTGGCGCGAGATGCGACCCACGCCGAAGCCCGGCAGAATCTCCGCTTTTTCGAACGCAAGTTCGGCTCGATTACCATCGAGCGCCCCGAATACCAGTACACGATCGCCAAGCTGCCCCTGAGCCTCTGGAAAAATCTCATGTGGGGCGGTGCCTGGCTGGCCGGCCTGGGTCTGCTGGTCTTCCCCGCCACCCATCCCATGTCCCGGCTCCGGATCGCCGCGGTGGCCGCCCTGGTCACCGCCCCGCTGGTCAGCGGCACGGGTTTCTGCGGCTGGTATTATTACCCCGACGACGCCCGCTTCGCACCCCTGGCCGAGCAGGGAGTGGTTGTCGTCGACCGCGCCTCGGTCCGCACCGACGCCGCCCGCAACGCCCCGCTGGTCATCGAGGCCCCGGCCGGTTCCCTCTGCCGGGTCTTGAAACGCTCCGGCGACTGGGCCTACATCGCCTTCACCAACGACACCCGCGGCTGGGTCTCGGCCGACACGATCTCCCTGATCCTGCCCGACGGAACACCCGATCCACCCACCTTCACCAACGAACCCGACAACGGCCGCAGTGCCTGACGGACCGCCGATCTCCGAATCGGCACCCGCAACCAAGTTCCAAGTTCCAAGTTCCAAGTTCTGAGATCTGAAATCTGAAATCTGAAATCCAAGACCCACCATCCCATGAAACGACGCATCGCCATCGCACTCGCCCTCTTCGCTCCCTTGGCCTTCGCCGCGGACGAAGAGAAAACGGAAGAAGCCAAGCCCGCCGAGGTGAAGGACATCCGGATCAAGATGGAGACCACCAAGGGCACCATCGAAGCCACGATGTTCGCCTCGAAGACCCCGGTCACGGTCGCCAACTTCCTCAACCTCGCCAAGCGCGGCTACTACGACGGCATCGCCTTCCACCGGGTCATCGATCAGTTCATGATCCAGGGCGGCGACCCGACGGAGTCCGGACGCGGAGGCCCCGGCTACAAGTTCCAGGATGAATTCCATCCTTCGCTGAAGCACAGCAAGGCCGGCATCTTCTCGATGGCCAATGCCGGCCCCGGCACCAACGGCTCCCAGTTCTTCATCACCATGGTCCCCACGGGATTCCTCGACAACCGCCACTCGGTCTTCGGCGAGGTCACCAAGGGCATGGACGTCGTCAACAAGATCGTCGGCAAGCTCAACACCGGCGAACGCGGCGTGAAGCACGACGGCAAGGGCGACAAGATCAAGAAGATCGAAATCCTCGACTCCACCGACGCCCTCTTCGAGGCCCAAAAGGCGAACCTGGAGAAGTGGAACAAGATTCTCGACGCCGCCGGCAAGTAGGCTGCTTCAGCCTCTTCGACGACGGAAGAAAAGAAGCCAAACAAGGCCAAGTGATTGATTTGACCTGGACTGTTGGGTCTATAGCTCGACCACCGCTCCGGCCAACTCCCCAAGCTTGGCTTGGTCGAGTTCGAGGCCCCAGCCGGGTAGCGATTCCTTGATGGTGAAGCGGCCATCTTTGGTGCGGCCGACAGGATTGCGCTTGAGCACGCGCATGAAGACATCGTTTTCCTGAGGCTTTTCAATCGCTTCCACCCAGTCGGCACCGAGTCCGATGGCCATCTGGGTCCAGGCGGGGCAGGCCGGGCCAACGAGACTGGAGTCGCCGACCATCAGCTTGCGATCCCAAGATTGAATCAATCGGCCGACGCTGACGGTTTCCGCCACCGAGCCCATGCAGGCCGGATGCATATTGAAGACCCGTCCCATGCCGGGTTTGATCTGCTTGGGTGCATCCCATGCGGGGCGCACCGGCACATCCGGCAGGATGTCGAGGGCGCCGACGGCATCCTGCAGGGCGACCCATTGATCAGCGCTCATCTTGGCGGGGTCCTCACAGGCGCTGAGGCCTGCACCGTGCAGTTTGAGCAAGGCCACAGCAATGGGCTGAATGTCTTCTTCAGTTTCTTCCGGGCGGTAACCGCCATTTACATCTCCCACCAAATAGACGTCCGGGCCCAACACCTTGCGAGCCGCCTGGATCACGGCGATGTCGGTTGTCTCTTTGCCAAAGAGCTTCACCTTGGTGTGGGTGGTGAGCCTTTGCTCCACGGCCAACTTCGCCATTTTTTCCACCTGCGCGGGATCGTCACTGAGAATGCAGAACACACCGGGAACGGGCTCTTTGCCCTTGAGCCCGAGAAGCTCGATGGTCGGTATCCCAGTCAAACGGCCGGCAAGGTCGAGCAGCGCCATTTCCGCGACTTCGAGCTCCTTGCGGTTCTTGGGGCGCCTGTTGACCAGATACTTGAGGCCATCGGTCACGGTGAGGCCCTTCAATTCAGAATACCACTTCAGTTGCTTGCTCATGTAGGCGGCCAGTTGGCCATCCGGGATGGCCTTGGTGGCATTGAGCTCGGTCCAGCCAGAGTGACCACCGGCGCTGAAGCGCACAAAGACATGGAGGCGGCCCTTCTGCACTCGGTAGGAGAAGCGGCGTTCCGCATCCACAGGAATAGCGTAGGCGGTGATTGAATCAATCCTGGCGTCCTTACCCTCCAGCGCCTTGTAGATGTCGGGAAGGGGGTCTTTTGCCCACGCGGAGCTGCCGAGCAGCAGGCAAGTCGCCAAAAGGTGATGGATGATTCTCATGGGCCGGACTTTGTGTCGATTTGATTGCATGGCAGGAAACTGCCTTGGGACGAGGCCTCCGAAACAGCCCTTGGGTCGGGCCGTCCTGCCTGTCGTAGCCTCCTGACCGCCAAAGCTCATCGAGCGGCGGCGGTTGGCGGAGACTGGAGGACAAATGGTGGCAATGCCCATGAACATGAGCCAACCATACTGCCCGACGCAAAGGGATCCCCCTCGACAAGCGGCCACCTAAAGTGACAGGTGTGGGCATGATTGAGCGAAGGTTTCACTCCCTTGCGGAGCTGGTCGCGGAGGCGCTGAAGGAGGGCATGCTGAGTGGGTGGTGACGGGAGATCCTGCCCTACTCGGCTGCCCCGGACCTCGGAACCTCCCCAGAACCAAACACCTCCCGCACCGCTTCAAGGTAGCCCATGCCGAAGCGCTCGTCGGGTTCGAGATAGCTACCCTCCACCCACTCGTTCCAGGCATTGATGGTGATGAGTTTGGGTTGGTCCGGATGAGCGTCGGCGTAGGCTTTGGCCTTCAACAAGTATCGTTTGAAGACCTCGGGATTCACGTTCTCGGTCACCGCTTCCCGTTTCCCTACGAACCTCGCGTTGTTGTCCCAACCGATCGAAACGTGGGGGAAGTAAGGAATATCGAATTGCTTTGACCACTTCGGCCAGTTGGCCAGCGCTTTGTCGGCCCACTTGATGTAGTCCGCCTCGGCACGGGCAAGGTGGACAAACTGGTAATTGGTGATTGAATCCACCTTGAAGGTCTTGATCGTGTTGGCGGCACTGCCCTTGGCGCTGGCAAAGCCGGAATCATCGATCTTGGGCACCTGCGCCCAGTAGACCATCTGCAGATGAAGTCCCGGAAACCCGGCCTTCTTGACCTCGGCACGGAAGTAATCGAGTGCATCGACCGTTTCTTTCACACCCCCGAGTCCCTTGATCAGGTTGTTCATGTCGTAGATCGAAAACACCGGTTTGCCATCGATCTGGTAGTAGTTGGGCTGGGAGAAGTATTGATTGATGACCCGTGCAACCACGGTCTCGAAAGTCGGGCGGTCAACGCTGCCCGGCCAGATGGTTTCCAAGTCGTGGGAACGACGGATGTCCCATGCCGTCTTCGCATCGTGGTTGGCCCACATCAGGTAGAACTTCATCTTCTGCGAGTTCCTGGCCTTGAGGAAACCGTCGTTGAGCGCGCTCTCGAGTAAGGGTTTGTTCTCGAACCAATACCAGTCGAAGAGCATCACGTTGACCCCGTGGCTCACCGCCGCGTCGATCTTCTTCTCCATCGCCTTCGGATCGTTGTCCATCAGGTATCCCCAGGCCGGCACGCGAGGTTGCCAGTGGCCCTCAAACTTCGGCTTGGCGTTGCGGATGCTCTCCCACTCGCCTTGGCTGCCATCGGGGAAGAACGTCGCCCAACGCTCGTCGAAATGACAGGACGGCCAGTAGTAGGCGGCGACGTCATACTTCTGCCTGGGCAAATCTTCGATGGCCTTTCCCAGGGTTGCGGTGACTTTTTTGGCCAGGTGCGCACAACCGCTGCCGCTGAAGTGGACGTTGTCCGCCGCGGGTGAGAACTTTTTGAGGCCGGGCAGGATGTAGGTGTAGAGGTCGTTGATTTCGACGCCATGCCTTTTCATGACCTTCAGCGCGGCATCGCGGTATTGCTCCTGTTGTTCGCGGGTGATGACGACTTCCCGATTGTGGCGCTGAAGCATGCTTTTCTCCGGGCCGGGGCAGACGGGGGTGGTGGTGGCCCAGATGAGCTTGGCACCGGTTTTTTCCATCCGTGTCACCAATTGATCGAGACGATTGGCGTAGGCTGCCGGCGAACGATCTTCATCGTAGTATCGCCATCCGTAGATGTCCCAGAGTCCCCAATTGAAGTGGATGATGTCCCATTTGCTATCCCCGAGATAGGAATCGATTTTTTGGAGTCCGGTGCCGGTCCACTCGGCGTTGCCTTGGTTTTTCACCACATTGGCCTTGCCGTTGAGCGCGCGCCTGACCTGTTTTTGATAGCCACCGGAGATCGAGTCGCCGATCAGAAGGATGTTCGGCAATCCCGGATCGAGCGGAGTTTCCTTTGTTTTGGCACTCGCGAGGGAGGAGGAAAATAGCCCTGCGAGGAGGAGGTGCAATATGGTTTTCATGAATCAATGGAGTCTGTGGGTTACGCCCCGTTTGGCTGTATCGGGCACAGAAAACCGCATCACCTCTCAGATGATGCGGTTTGAAACTCAAGCCAGATCAGAAGATGGCGCTAACGGCGGCGACGCAGCAGAGCGAACAGCCCGAGACCGCCGAGCAGGGCGGCGGCGGGTTCGGGGATGGGGGTGACGGTGCCATCGAGCGTGATGTTATCGACCGCAAATCCGTGAGATGAGGTTGAAGCTCCCGTGTCGAAGTAGAGGCGGAATTCGGTGTTGGAACTGAAAGTGGACGTGGAAAATGTTGTGATGGATTCGGATCCATTGGTGGTGAAGTCCCCTGAGCCGATTTGATCGACCGTAGTGAAAGTTCCGCCAACCACATCCGCCAACAACCAGTAGTTTTTTGCAGCCGTGCCATTCGTAATGTCTGTTGCAAAACTGAATGAAGTAAGATTGATCGAGGCGGCTCCGCCAAGAGTAATGGTGAATCCAACGTATTGGCTTGCCGTAATCGCAGCGTCGAGGGAGTTTGAGAAGGACTTGATATCACCATACGAGCCTACCAACGCGGAGCCGGAGACGGGGGCATCAAAGGTGAGGGAATCACCCGTCGATTGCCGGTTGGTATGTTGGCTGTTGACTTCCAATCCGGGAATACTTGCGATGCCCAGGTCGCTTGCGGTGGTATTTAATTCCGTGTCTGAAGAGGACAGTCGACTCGCCACAGTCTCGAAGTTGTATTGGGCGATCACCGCGGCTTGGGATGTGGTGATCATGGCGGAGCTGGTGAGTAAGGAGCGCAGGAGTTTCATGGTGTGTAATTTGTGATGGCTCTGTAGAGGGGATATCGGGACTCTGTCCAAATTCGTGCCTATTTATGGAGTGCCACGCGGAACGGCACAAAATTATTTTTCTTGGTAAGCGGTCACCTCGGGTGACAGGTTTCCTTCTGCCATGTGACTTCCGCAAGAGCCGTTCGACCGAACCGGAGGGAAAAGGGAGGGGCGGTCCATGGTGTGGCTATTGAGGATGCGGCGGAGGCTTTGAATTCTGCGGTAACAAGAATTGCTATTTCGCAGATGGCAGGCTGAGTCGATATTCAGAGGCTTCGAAGGAATCATGACCGGTGGAGCCTTTGCCCAGCACTCGGTGGTGGCTGGCGGGCTTTTGGCTGCGGTGATCATCGATAATCTCCTTCAGATCGGATTTTTCGATCAGGTTGTGCCATTCGTTCGGGTCGGAGTCGTGGTCATAGAACTCCTCAGAGCCATCGACGTAATGGATGTAGCGGTAGCGCTCGGAGCGCAGCGTGTAGTTTCCTGGCCCAAACTCAGTGCGTGCCATGTGCGACCAGTCGGATTGAGGGTTTTTCAATAGGGGCTTGAGTGAAATACCTTCGAGTTTTCCGGGTGAGGGCTGGCCGGTGAGGTCGAGCAGTGTCGGGTAGACGTCGATCAGGCCGACCGCTTTGCCGCAGTCGACGCCTTTGGCGATGCCCGGGCCGGCGATGATGAGTGGCACGCGGGTGCTGTCCTCCCACAAGCTGCGCTTTGCCCAGCGCTCCTTTTCTCCGAGGTGGAAGCCATGGTCGGAAAACAGGATCACGATGGTGTTGTCGGCCTTACCGCTGGCGTCGAGGGCATCGAGCACGCGGCCGACCTGGTGGTCGACGAATGCAACGCAGGCGAGGTAGGTGCGCACGAGGTTCTTCCATTCACCGTGTTCGACGACCCATTCATGGGTCGGGGCAACGTGTTTGAGGCGGGTAATGTCGATGGCGTAGGGTGAAATGTCATCGAGGTCGCCTTTGATCACTTCCGGGAGTTTGATCGATTCGAGCGGAAACTTGTCGAGCCAGTGTTGTGGCGCGTATTGGGGGACGTGAGGTCGGAAGAATCCGGTGACGAGCAGGAACGGTTTGCTGGGATCGGTATTTTTCAGTGCATCGATGCCCCATGTGGCGATTTGGTAATCGGGCATTTGCTCATCCTTTTCCGGATAGGCACCCCAGTCCCACAGCGGGTGACCGGGAAAGTTGGTCAGTTTTTTTGGCGGCAGCGGGCCAATGCCGCCGAAGTTGCCCGCCCAGTTCGGCAAGTGGTCCTTGTTGCTCTCGCCATGGAAGAGCTTTCCCGCGCCCGACACGGCATAGCCCTGATTCTGGAAGTGGTGCGGATAGGTTGGAATGGTTTTGGCAGGTTCCGACTCGAGGATGTCCGGGTTCAGGAAGTAAATGCCGGTGCTGCTCGGGTAGAGCGAGATGCCCATGCTGGCGCGCGACGGATTGCAGACCGGCGCCTGGCAGTGGGCATTGTCAAAGCGCACGCCCCGTGCGGCGAGCCGATCGATGTTCGGGGTGACTGCCTGAGGATGGCCGACCAGGCCGCCGACCCAGTCGTTGAGGTCGTCGATCGCGATGATCAATACGTTGGGCGGACGGGCCTCCGCAGTGGCCATCGTGGTCAGGCATAGGACGGAGGCGACGGCGGCGATGGTGGAGCGATATTTTGAAATCATGGCAAAATGCGACGCGCGGGACACTAGGACACAGGAACGATCGAATGTTCTTCACCTTAGTTCTGGATCACACAGGCCCGAAAGAAAGATCTTGCCACAGGTGCCGAGGCGGTGGCCGTGACGGTAGTGGTCGCTCCTAAAGAACTAACTGAGAAGAGGACTGTTGGCCCGCCCGGCGGACCGTCCACGCGATCGCCGGCATACCAGTCGATGAGGTTGGGCGACCACTGGTAGTATCCTGAGATATCTCCTGGAGGATTCTCATTCTGCGGGTGGGTGAAGGTGGAGACCGTGCCGTCGGTGCCGAGATTGGCGAGCCCCACGGTGTAGTCGCCCGGGTGGGTGCCGAACCAGGCTTCGAGTCCGTTGGTGAGACCGTCGCCATCCGGATCCTGATTGAATCCCTGATCGCCCGGGTCGAGGCCGAAGGCGGGGTTGGAGATGTAGTTTTCAAAATCTTCGACAGGATTGCCGATCACGCTGCCGGGATTGTTGTAGAGGAATAAAATTTCAGAATCGCTCAGGACCTCGTCGTAGAGTTGGAACTCGTCCATGTAGCCGTTTGGCGTGCGGTTGTCAGAGTTGGGTGCGGGCGGCGTAATGATGGAATCGCCGAAGACCAGTGGACTCGACCCAGTCGCGATATCGAGGGTGTTCGTGCTGGCATTCAAATCGGTGGCGATGCCATCCACAAACCATGATATGTCTGCGAATGTCGCGTTGTCGGGCACCGTCACGGCGACGAAATGCCAGTTGCCATCATCGAAGTCAGTCGGATCTGTCGTTTGCCCGGTTCCCTGCACCTCGACCCGCAGGTTGCCTTGGGTAGCGGCTCCGGGTGCGTGCGACTCCTTGATGTCGAAGCGAGTTCCATTGGCGATAGTATCCCCGAAGGACACGTAGGTGCCTTGCAAAACATTCGCTGCAGGCGCTTTAGCCTTCCACCAGAAGGTCAGGGTGCGGGCATCATCGGTCCATGTGAAGGTGTTGCTGGTCACCGCTCCGTCCACAGATGTCGCAACGGTTCCTCCGCTCTCGGTCATTTCCAAGGCACCTCCTCCCGCAATAAACTCAGTGCCGTTGATCGAGACTCCACCACCGAGTGTGGCGAAGGCGCTGCCGATCGAGTCCGGGGTCGTTCCCGTATTGTCCACGTCGAAGGAGTAGTGCGCGATCAACGAGGCGGTCGGAGTGGTGGCGATGGCGGTGGTGAAGCTCCACACCTTCGACCCGGCGATTCCTCCGAAGGGATTGTCGGACAGGTCGATCAGCGCACCGGCATCGATCTCGACATAGTAACGCGTGCCGTGTGCCAAGGCAACGGGCAGGTCAATGGTGACCTCCGCATTGCTCAGCGGGACGGAGCTGATGTCGATGGTCGCCACGATGGCGTTGCCGAGGTTCTCCTTGATGAGGAGATTGCCACTACCTTCTTGCACGACCTCGTCAAAGGTCATCACGAGGGAAGTGGTGGTCGATACTCCGGATGCACCGTTGGCAGGGCTTATCGCATTGAGGCTGGGAGGAATTAAATCGGGCAAAAGCGGTATGCTCTCAGGCGCGAGAATTTTCTGGCTGTCGTCCTGATCGGCGACGGAACTACCGTCGAGCTGTCCATCGGAATTGCTTCCGGTTCCCAGGAACGATCCGTCGGCGAGTTCGATCAGGGTGAAATGGTAGCCGCATTCGATGCCGGTGGGAGTGCCGGAGACCCCTGAAAGGGCATGGGGAGAGGTGTAGGTAACCGGGGAGCTGTTCCCACCACCGCACTGGCCTTCGAAATTGCGCCCCCACAGCGAAATCTGAGAGGCTGGACCGAAGACAGCGGAGTGGAAATATCCCGCGGACAATGCGGTGATGCCGCTGAGTCCGGGAACCGTGGTAGGAGAGGAAACCGAGGTGGTGTTGCCAAGGCCGAGTTGTCCGAATTCATTGTTCCCGGTGGCGAGAACCGAACCCCCAGCCACGCGGATGAGTGTGTGCTGGCCTCCGGCCGCCACAGCTTCAGCAGTGGTGATACCCGTAACTTGGGCGGGGCTCAACCGATCAGCAGTGTCGCCGAGTCCAAGTTGGCCGTGGCTGTTTCTACCCCATGCCCACAAGGTGCCGTCACCCCTTGTCGCTAGTGAAAATCCATCGCCAGCAGACATTGATGTCACTCCGGCAAGCACCACCACAGGCGTGGAAAGATCCAGCAATCCCCCGTTGCCAACCTGACCGCTGCCATTGTGACCCCAGGCGTAGAGATTCCCCGTGTCGGAATCGAGTGCCAGAAAGTGCCGGTGACCCGCCGCGATGGCGTCAATCCCGCTGAGTCCTGCGACCTGCACCGGTGTCGAGACCGGGTTGGGCGTCCCGTGCGGGGTGGTGTGCTGGAGGCTGGACTCACCGAGAAACCAGACCGTGCCGTCGGACTTCAAGGCCACGGTACTGAACCCGCCGGCAGTAACTTCAGTGACCCCGGTGAGGCCGGCGACGGTGGACGGAACACCTGTTGGGTTGCTGCCAAGTTGTCCGTAAGTTCGGTCGCCAAGACCTTTGACTCCGCCGCCATCCACCCGGACGACATGATAACCGCCCGCTGAGAGCTCGGCCGCTGAAACCGATATGGTGGTCCAGCCGAGCGCCACCAGGAAAGTCAACCCTATGATCTTATTGCGCATCGCTCTTGAATTGGGTGGTCAAGGCATCCATCTCCGCCAGCTTGTCAGCATAGCGCGGATCGTCGGCGAGGTTGGTGCGCTGGTAGGGATCGACCGATATATCATAGAGCTGTTTTACGTTCCCATTGTCCGGGTAGCGGGTGTAAACGAAACTCTCGGTGCGGACGCCTTCGTTGCCGAAGACAGTGCCCAAGTGGGGGTGATCGTGAAAGAAGGCCGTGCGCCATCCCGACGGAGGCTGCCCATCGACGATCGGCTTCATCGACTGCCCCTGCATGACAGAGGGGCGGGCCACACCGGCATAGTCCAGTATCGTGGCCGGAAGGTCGATGTTGAGGACCATTTGCGAGACCCGCTTGCCTTTTTGCGAAGCGGGCAGGCGAGGATCCATCACCACCATGGGCACACGGATCGACTCTTCCTGCACATACCATTTCCCTCCCTGTTTCCGTTCGTTGAGGAAATAGCCGTTATCCGAACTAATGAGGATGATGGTGTTGGCCGCCATGCTGTCGCTGTTGTCGCCGTTGCCGTCCGGGTCGTCGAGAGCGGCGAGAACACGCCCGATCTGGACGTCCACACCGTGGATCAGCCGGTGATGCTTTTTGACGTTCTCCTGGAATTTCTCCTCGGTGCCGAAGCGGTAATTGCCCCGTTTGGTCCCCTCGGTTGTCGGCACCTTGAAGAAGGCCGGCAGATCATCGAACTGGGCCTGGGTGTCTGTCTTGGCATGGGAAATCGTATCTCCGGCGTAGAGCGAATCGTACGCAGGATCCGGTATAAACTCGCCGCCCTCGGGACTGTCTTGCACGTGGGGTGCCTTCCAACTGATCTGCAGGCAGAACGGGGCGGATGTCGTGTTCTTGGCAGGATCCGCCGCGTCGCCGATGAACTCGATGGCGAGGTCGCCCATGAATTTTGAGATGTGGCGTCCGTTGGCGGACTCTCCGTCGATGATTTGGCCCAAGTAGCTCCCTTGTCTATCGTAGCCTTTGTCGAAATCGTAGCTGCCGTAGAGTCCGGTGAAGCCATCGCCCAAGCCATGCTTGCCGATGAAGCCCATGTAGTAGCCGGCGTCGTCAAGCCGGCCCGGGTAGGAATCCGTCCATTTCGCGGCGGATAGATTCTGGAGAAAAGCCGTGATCCCGTGACGCTGCATATGCTGCCCCGTGAAGACGCTGGCGCGGCTCACCATGCAGATGGCCGTGGTTGTGTATGCGTTTTCAAAGATAGTTCCCTGTGCCGCGAGGGTGTCCATGTTCGGTGTGGTAACGACATTGTTGCCAGCGAAGCCCGCCGCGTCCCAGCGCATGTCGTCCAAGAAAAAGAAAAGGACGTTCGGTGCGCCTTGGGCTCTCGCTTGTGGAGCGAAGCACAACAGAAACACCAGTGACAATGATGCAATGGTGGGCGAAAAGATGGGGTTTTTCATGTCGGATTCCGGTGTGCGGTTTTCTTGGAGATGAGTTCTGATACACAAATTGCGCACCCGTCTGGGTACGCCATTAGGTGAAATTCCGCCAACTGCCCAGCATGCTGCCTTAACGGCGGCGGCGAAGCAGGAGAAGGGCTCCGAGAAAACAAACCAAGGCTGCGGACGGCTCTGGAATCACGCTGCCGGGATTGTTGTAGAGGAATAAAATCTCAGACTCGCTCAGGACCTCGTCATACAGTTGGAATTCGTCCAGGTAGCCGTTTGGCGTGCGGTTGTCAGAGTTGGGTGCGTCCGGCGTAATGATGGAATCGCCGAAGACCAGCGGACTAGTCGCAGTCGCGATATCGAGGGTGCTCGTGCTGGTATTCAAATCCGTGGCGCTACCATTCACAAACCATGATATGTCTGCGAATGTCGCGTTGTCGGGCACCGTCACTGCGACGAAATGCCAGGCCCCACTATCGAAATCAGTCGGATCTGTCGTTTGCCCAGCTCCCTGCACCTCGACCCGCAGGTTGCCCTGGGTAGGGGCTGCGGGTGCGTGCGACTCCTTGATGTCAAAGCGAGTTCCATTGGCGGTAGTATCCCCGAAGGACACATAGGTACCTTGGAGAACATTCTCGACAGGCGTTTTTGCCTTCCACCAAAAAGTCAGGGTGCGGGCAGTAGAAGTTGTCCAGGTAAAGGTGTTGTTGGTCACTGCGCCGTCCACAGATACCGCATTACTTCCAAGGCTATTGGTCATTTCCAAAGCACCCCCTCCCGCCTTAAATTCCGTCTCGTTGATCGAGACTCCACCACCGAGTGTGGCGAAAGCACTTCCGACCGAGTCCGGGGTCGTCCCCGTATTGTCCACGTCGAAGGAGTAATGGGCAATGAGAGCCGCCTGGGTCGTTCCGGCAAGCAATGCGGAACCGAGCAGGGCGGAGATGATTTTGAGGCGGGGTTGAATTTTCATGATAATGGAAATGGATTTTAGAATTTGGTTTGGTCGGCTCGTGTGAAATTTATGATCAGGGCAAGCTCACCCCGCGGACAAAGTCCTTCGGATCACCGGTAAGCGTCATTCTTACCTTGGCATCGCCCTGGGTGTCGGTGGTGACGAAGTTGCCACTGCCATCGATCGTGCCCGGATCGGTGCCCGGATTTTCCTGGCCGAGTCCGCCTACCAAGGTGCCCGGCGTGAAGTCCAGCGTGGTCGAGGACCGGAATTCATATTTGGTCGAGGGAATTCCCGAAAGGGTTAGCTCCCACACGTTGCCTCCCACGGAGGCGAAGGAAGTGATTCTCGCGCCGATCACACTGCCGGGGTTGTTGTAGAGAAATAGGATCTCAGACTCGCTCAGGACCTCGTCATAGAGCTGGAATTCGTCCAGGTAACCGTTTGGCGTGCGGTTGTCAGAGTTGGGTGCGGGCGGCGTAATGATGGAATCGCCGAAGACCAGCGGGCTGGACCCAGTCGCGATAGCGAGAGTGCTTGTGCTGGCATTCAAATCCGTGGCGATGCCATCCACAGACCATGATATGTCTGCGAATGTCGCGTTGTCGGGCACCGTCACGGCGACGAAATGCCAGGCCCCATCATCGAAATCAGTCGGATCTGTCGTTTGCCCAGTTCCCTGCACCTCGACCCGCAGGTTGCCTTGGGTAGCGGCTCCGGGTGCGTGCGACTCCTTGATGTCGAAGCGAGTTCCATTGGCGGTATTATCCCCGAAGGACACGTAGGTGCCTTGCAAAACATTCGCCGCAGGCGTCTTGGCCTTCCACCAGAAAGTCACGGTGCGGGCGCCATTGACCCAGTCGAATTCGTTGCTGGTCACCGCTCCGTCCACAGATGTCGCAACAGTTCCTCCGCTCTCGGTCATTTCCAAGGCACCCCCTCCCGCAATAAACTCAGTGCCGTTAATCGAGACTCCACCACCGAGTGTCGCGAAAGCGCTGCCGATCGAGTCCGGGGTCGTGAATGTCGTAATTTCCTCGACGGTCTCCTCGTCGACGGTGTCGAAGGAGTAGTGGGCCATGAGACCCGCTTGGGTCGTTCCGGCAAGCCCTGCGCAACCGAGCAGGGCGGAGATGATTTTAAGGCAGGGATGGATTCTCATGATGATCAGTTTCGCTTTCGCATTCAGGCCCCCCGAAACGGCGTTGAGTCGGACTGGCCTGCCTGTCGCAGCCTCCTGACCGCCAAAGCTCTTCGAGCGGCGGCGGTTGGCGAAGACTGGAGGGCGGGAGAAAGGGGATTTTCTGGATTCAATGCGGATGGGCTCTGTTGGTTTTGATCGGAACGATGCCGGCGCAGCCGCCAAACGAAGGGCGGGGTGGCCACACCCACGAACAAAAGGCAGCCACACCAACCGGCGCAAACCCATTCCTCCTGGCACGCGGTCACCTCGGGTGACAGGTTTTTCGCATGATCGAGCGGAAGTTCCACTCCTTTGCGGAGCAGGTCGCGGATCCGACAGGACCTGAAGTCGGATGAAGTCTTTGGAGGAGCCGTCGGGAGTTGGGATCTGAAAATTGTGCGCTTCGCGAAGGGCGCCGGGGGCGGCCCTGACGGGCGGAACTCCGTGGAATCGCTGGCGGCATTGCTTGTCAGTCGTGGTTGTCCTCGTGGATGTGGTGGTCTTGGAGTTTCAAAACTCGCGGCAGCTGTCAGGGAGTTTCCGCCCGGATGAAGGTCGCGCTGTTCGCCGTGCCGAGATTGAACTGAACGGTGGCATTGCCGCTGCCGTCGGTGGTGATCGTGTTTTCGTTCACGGTGCCGATGCTGGCCCCGAGCAGCGTGACCGGGTCTTGGTCGGGTGTCGCGAAATCGAGGTCGCTGGCCTCCACCAGCTTGTAGTCGGTGTTTGCGGCAGCCTTGAGACTGACCTCGCTGTTGCCCGTCACCGGGTCATAAGTGAACCCGCTCAGTTGCGGCGCGGCGGGCGTGGAGGCGGTAAAGTCGCCGGTGATGGTCATGCCGTTCATGACGGCACCGCCGCCACCTGCGGTATTCTCCGCAAAACCAAGCGAGATTTTTCCCGTGGCATCGGACGTTGCACTGAAACTGAGCACGTCGCCGTTCAAGACCAATACAAGACCGGATCCAATGTCGGTGCTGGTGCCGGTGGTGATGGTGACCTTGCCGTCCCGGCCTGAAGCTGGCCGACGGCTGATCATGGTGAAGTCGTATTCGGTGTTGGCCAGGAGCCCACTGAACGTGATGGGAATCGCCCCCGTGTCGCCGTTGAAAAGAGCATCATCACGGACACTGAATTCATCGTAAGGATCCGGAGCGGCAGCACCGTTGAAGTCACCCCAACCGCTGACCGAGCCGCTGCCGGTCGAGACCGTCACGGTCACTGGCGTCGAACCATTGGTCGAATCGATGAGCGCGGCGTTGGTCGGATTGGCGGTGTTGTTACCTAGGCTGTTCCAATATTTGCCATCACCAGCGGGGAAGGAGGGTGCGGACACCCCTCCTGTGCCGCTGCCGTCGCCCCAGTCAATCAGGATCGTTTCCGCATCGGCCAACACGGCGGCGGTGATCAGAAGAAAGGTGATGGCCAAGGGGCGGTGAATGATGACGTTTGCGGCTTTCATGGCTGATGTGGTGGTCTTGATCGGGAAAATGTCAGCGCGGCCACCGAACAAACGGCGGGTGCGGCCACGCACTTGAACAAGAGACAGCCACACGGAACGGCGCAAACGGATTCCCCTTGGCACACGGTCACCTCGGGTGACAGGTTTTCCGCATGATCGAGCGGAAGTTTCACTCCCTTGCGGAGCAGGTCGCGGAGGTGCTGAAGGAGGGCATGCTCAGTGGGCGCTGGCGGGAGACCTTGCCCGGGCGCAACCGCTTGGCCGCAGAACTCGGGGTGAGCCACAAGACGGTGGAAGCCGCGATGCGGCGGCTGGCGGCGCAGGGCATGTTGGTTTCCCAGGGCGGCGGGCAGCGGCGGCGGATCGTCCTGCCCGAGGGGAAAGTGATCCGGCGCAAGCTACGGGTGAGGATTCTGACCTATGACCGGGATTCGCGCGTGTTCCCCTGCAACCTGGAGTTGCTCGATCAACTCCGCATGGCGGGCTTTGTGGCGGATTTCGCGCTGAAGACGATGGCCGATCTGGGAACGGACGCGGGCCGCTTGGCGCGGTTTGTGAAGAAAACCCCGGCCGACGCCTGGATCGTAGCTGGTGGATCACGCGAGGTTTTGGAATGGTTTTCCCAGCAGGATATTGCGGCGATCGCGCTATTCGGGCGCTTCACCGGGCTGCCGATCGCGGCGTCCTGCCCGAGGATCGCATCCGCCATGGTGGTGGCGGTGCGGCGGCTGGTGGCACTGGGCCACCACCGGATCGTGATGATTGCCCAGGCGGAGCGGCGGAAGCCGTATCCGGCGCTGGTTGAGCAGGTTTTCCTCGATGAGTTGGAGGCGCAGGGGATCAAGACCGGCTCCTACAATCTGCCGGATTGGGAGGGCACTCCAGCGGGATTGAGGGGCTGTCTCAACACACTGTTTCAGCATACTCCGCCCACCGCCGTGATTTTCGGCGAACCGCGCCTATTCGCGGCGGCACAGCAGCACCTCGCCCGCAGCGGCATCCACGCACCGCGAGACGTTTCACTGATCAGCAGTGAGATGGATCCTTGTCTCGCGTGGTGCGATCCTGCCGTTTCCTGTTTCCGTTGGGACTCCGCGCCCGTGATCAAACGGGTCATGCGGTGGGTCAAGGGCGTCGCCGCCCAGAAGAGGGAAGACAAACGACAGGTGCTCTTCGACGGGGAGTTTGTGGAGGGCGGGACCATCGGTCCGGCGCCTGGAAGCGGGACGAAAATCCTGCCAGAGGGCAAAGTCAGCGGCCTTTCCCGCAAGAGCGGTGAAACCTCCCTTGAGTGACGCCAAACCTGTCACCTGAGGTATCCGCCAGCCAAGAGGAATCCGTTTGTGTCGGTCCGTGTGACTGACGCTTCATCGGCGTGCGCACAACCCGCCCTTCAGTCTTCGCCAACCGCCGCCGCTCGAAGAGCTTTGGCGGTCAGGAGGCTGCGACAGGCAGGCCGGTCCGACTCAACGCTGTTTCGGGGGGGGCTGAATGCGAAAGCGACCTCCCTACGGCACTAAATGAAACGACCCCCATTGATGAAATTGATCAACTTCGACCATCCCATTTCCACTCTTGTTGCGTGTGTCGGCCTTGCGCTCAGTGCTGACGCGGAGTTGATCCCCTCTTCCGGAACGCGCGTGGCCAGTTTCCACATGTCCCAACAGGGCACTGACAGCGTGACCGGGGAGTCCGCACCCGACGGGAAACTACACAACGAGGAAGGTCTCGATATTGCAGGGCCCGGGGCTGATGTACCATGGACGCACTTCCAAGTTCTCAGTGACGCTCAAGCATCCGGCACGGAGGGTGGGGTCACGCTCACCATCAACTCGAATACCACGGGGATTGGAGGAGAGTCCCCCGGCAATTTTGATCCTGGCGACCTTCGCGACCGGACCCTGCGTCTGCTGGGGCCGGGCTTCACCGATGCGAATGGGGGCATCTGGGTAGAGGGCGTCCATGATGGGTTCGTGAATTGGGAACTGAGCGGCCTGAAGGCGAATTTCACCTACGATCTGATCTTCTACGGCGGGGGCCCTCCCCGTCCGTGCTTGATCACGATCAGTGGCGCCAACAGCTCCACCGACAGCGAGGGTGACGTCAACTTCACCAGCGTCACCTCCGACGGGGACGGCAAAATTTCGGGAACGTGGAACCAGCCATCAGGCACCTCGATCACCAACTGGGGAGGACTGGAAGTTGCCGAGGTGCCCCTTCCTTCACCCCTGCAACTGGTGATCCGCCCCAGTGAGACGATTCCCGGGAGCTACAACCTTGAGTGGTTCCCCACCCGCGATGACAAGGTCTACGACCTGCTCAGTTCCACCGACCTTTCAACGGCCCCGTCCTCTTGGCTGCCTTGGGAAGGCCACATCAACATCCCGGGGACCGCGACGACCAACAGCCTGCCCGGAGTGCCCGGTGGCGACGATGACCGCCGCTTCTTCGCCGTGCTCGAAAAAGACCCGCCACTCCCGGCGCTGGTCAATGCGGGCTTCGAAGACCCGGTGCTGAACGATGGCGACTTCGGTGGTCTCGATGCCCCGTGGGTTGAGGTGAATGTGCCGTTTGATGGCACGATCGAGGCCTGGAATCCGACGATCTCCGAATATCCGGCCACCGTGGACTATCCCAACGGGGTCCCGGACCCCGAAAACGTCTGTAGCATCTATCATTTTCCTCCCACCCCACCCGGCGCCCCTTTCGGCATCCGGCAGACGCTTGACCGCACCTACGCCCTGGGCACCGACTACACGCTGACCGTGCAGGTGGGCCGTGTCGCCTCGACCTCCGCCGACCCCTTCGACTGGCCCGGATTTCGCGTCGAGCTGTGGGCCGGTGCCACGCTTCTCGCTTCGGACGAAGACCCGACGACCACGGCCCCCACTCCCGGCACCTTCATCACCTCGACCGTCAGCTACGACCACAACACGGGACCCGTGGCGACCGTCGGTGATGCGCTTGAAGTGCGCCTGCTGAGCCGCGGACAGGATGTCGCCGGAGATTCAGGTAACGGCTGGTCGGTCGAGTTCGACCAGGTCGAGTTCACAGAGAATGCGCCGTGATGCCACCCGCTTGAGCACGGTGCTTCCGGATGGTATTGCATGCACCCTTCGCAAGATCCGACCTTCTTTGATTGGGTATCACTGCAGGCTGATTCGGGCGGACTCAAGTCCGCGCTCCGTTCCTTGCTTGCATCGTGTGAAGGTGGAAATCAGCAAGACTTCAACTTTCTGAAAAACGGGATGGTTGTTGAGCAAAATCAGTGAAATTCGCCTTTGGAACTCATTACTTGGGCACTACTTTTTGACAGCCCATTGTATGTATCTTGTGACCTCCGAGCAAAAGTCCGAAAAGCAGCGGCGCCATGAGGTTCTGCGCTCTGGCAAGGGCGGATTCGCATTGGTGGTGACGCTTGCCCTGATGGTTCTGCTGGCATTGCTGGCGGTCGGCCTGTTGTCGCTCGCCTCCGTAAGTCTCCGCAGCTCCACCACTGCGGTCGCAGCTTCCGAAGCCCGCGCCAACGCCCGCTTGGCCCTTTCGATGGCGCTGGGTGAATTGCAGAAGACCATGGGACCGGACCAACGAGTCTCGGCCAATGGAGCCATTCTCGGGAGCGGCAGTGGTGACACGGATCCCGCCCACCCCCGCTGGATGGGAGTCTGGGATTCGTGGAAGGCCGGGGAGGGCGAGGCCAGCCAGCACCGCACCGTCAGCGGCGTGACCGACGAGATGCACCCCTCCTACTCCCCCAACCGGATCGACCACTTTCGTTCCTGGCTCGTATCCCTGCCGCCGGAGTCCGCGAAGTCGATCGCCACCGCGCTGGAGACCTCGTTCTCGGGTGACGATCTTCCCGGCGCGGCCTCCACGGCCGTTCGCTTGGTCGGAGAAGGGAGCACCTCGACGCTGGGTGGCGATGCGGAAGCGGAAGACTTTGTCGATGCGGCCCTCATCAACACCGGGAGCGGTCGCTTCGGCTGGTGGGTCGGCGACGAAAGCCAGAAGGCACGGCTGGCCGATGACTCGTATGGCACGGAAACTCCCGCCACGGATGCAGAGAAACTGTTCCGCCATCAGGCACCCGGATCGATGGGAACGGCAACGGTGGCGGGCTTGGAAAATCTCACCGACGACAAGGCGCTGGCCGCTTTGCCATCCATCCTCTCGCTCGACTTGATCGACGGGGCCGTCGGACAGCCATCGCGCGGCTTCCACGACCTGACGCCCTTTTCGTACTCCGTGCTCGCCGACGTCCGGGAAGGCGGCTTGAAGCGTGACCTCAGCACCCTGCTCGCGAGACCGATCGATCCGGCCGAAAGCGGCGAAGACTTCATGCTCTACCAATTCAACGACAAGGAGCGGGTGCCGATCCAGGACCTAGCTGCCTACTACCAACTCTATCAGGATGAACCGACGAGGGGCGGTGACCTGGGAAACAACGGGGTTCAATACAGCTCCAACACCCTTCGGCGCGGAATCCAGATTTCCAGTCCCGACTACGGGGGCAAGCCGGACAGGGAAAAGTTTCTGCGCCAGTACACCAGCCTCTACCGGTCCCCGGTCCCGATCAAATTCCAGTTTCTCCTCGGTTTGCTGGCGAAGCCCCGCGACCCCGGCGAGATTGACGCAACGTATCCCGAAACCCATGAGCTGTCTCTCACCATCACCCTGGCGATCACCTTGTGGAATCCGACCAACCTGCCGATGGTTCTGGATAACGACGAGGGGGAAAGGCTCTTTCAGCGCATGAGATGGTGGTATCTGCCTCTGGCCATCGAGTGGGAAAAGAACGGATGGACGCATGAAGCAAGCCTCCAGAAGATCATGGGGGGAAACGGCAACTTTGCCTACGAGCTCGACGTCTCCCGCGGCAACTCCCTGGTGCTGGCTCCTGGCCAGGTCAAGGTGCTCTCGCTTCCCTACGATCTGGACAACAGCCTGTTCTTCGCGAGGTGGGACTATGACAACGGTGAAACCAAACGGCTCATCGAGGGCTGGGATCCATACGGACTCATGCGCCTCAGCAGGGCTGCAACGACCAAGAATGAACCGCCTCACATCAAGGACTTCCTCCTGCTTTTCAGCGAGGACGATCAAATCCAGCTGAGGGTCAAACCGGATGGCTCGCCCCGGCAGGCGATGCTGATCCAGTTCGGTCAGGACAGCTACCATGACGTGCGGGAAATCCAGCTGGAAAGAAGCTACTACCATTACACCTTGGCGAGCCGGGGCGGTTTCGACAGCGACTTCAATGAGGGTCTCATGCTGCGTGGTTTTCGGGGGGAAGAGCCATTCACCGCGGACGTGCCGGTTTCCACCGTCATCAACGGCTCCGCCAACGGGGAGTCCTGGCCTTTCCTGAACTTCTCCCTGATGGCTGCCACGGAAACCCGAGAGGGCGTCAACCCCAACGGCGTCGGCGGTGCCAGCGGCCGCAAGTTTGCCAGCCGGCCCTTCCTGCACTCCAGCCCCATCCGCCCGAGCACGATCGACACCGACAGCCCTGAAGCGTTCTACAACTATGGCTGGAACTGGTGGATCGAATCCATCAACTCCGTCTTCGAGGCACCCGTCCAGGTGACGGAAGACAACAAGGGCGGCTATTATGGCGGCGGATACGGAGTGGGATTCGGGACCACCCACGTCGTGCAACAGGAAGTCCCCGTGGTCCCCCCGATGTCCATCGGCGCGCTCAGCCATGCGCATCTCGGTGGATACAGCCTTGCCGACAGCATCCCGCCCCAGCCCTGGAGTGCGACGCTCGAGCCGACGCCGCTGGCCACCGGAAGGGGGGGACTCTTTCCGCACACCCTTCAGGCGATCGGCAATTCCTATGCCCACCCCCGGCTGGAGCCCGATGCGGCCTACACCAAGAACCACCCGAGGGTCTTCAATGCCGCGGATGGCGCCACTTCGGTCGTCTTCGCCGATCACTCCTACCTCGCCAACAAGGCGCTGTGGGACGAGTTCTTCTTTTCCTCGCTTTCGGCGCGGCCCGAGGGCGCCGAGATTTTCGGTGGCGATGCGGGACGCAGCCTTGAGGAAATCGCCCGCGAAGTGTTCATCGACGGGGAACCGCTTCCCAACCGGCGCCTGATCCCCTACCCCGCAATCCTGCCCGAGGAGGATCTCACCGACCTTCTCGCAGGAGCTTCGGATTTCCGCGACGGCCTGGCCGACCGCATCGCCTCGCAGTTGATGGTCGAGGGAGGATTCAATGTGAACAGCACCTCGGTCGAAGCGTGGAAGGTTTTCCTCTCCAGCCTGAAGGGGAAACCCGTGACTTTCTTGGACAAGGACAGCGTCGGTGCCAGGAGCGGGCCGCGCCTCGACCAGACCACACCCGAAGGGGTGCCGGTCTCGGGTTTCAACCTCCCTGCGGCAGGACTTGTGGACCAAGGCGCGACGCAGGAGCCCAATGATCCCGCGCAATGGCTCGGATGGAGAGAGTTGTCCGACACCGAAATCGAGGAACTCGCCGAGGCGATCGTCAAGCAAGTGAAGTTCCGGGGCCCGTTCCTTTCCTTGTCGGAATTCGTCAACCGTCGGCTTGATCGTTCCGAGTCGGACCTCTCGGCCAAGGGCGCGCTGCAGGCCGCGCTCGACGATCCGGAGGTTTCGATCAACGAAGCCTTCCGGTCGGGCGTGCGGAGTTTCTCGGCGGCCGAAGTCAGCTCGGTGAATCCCGTCTTCCGCGAAGCGATGGAAGGTCCGGTCGCCTACGGCAGCGCGGCCTATGTCGATCAGGCCGACATCCTGCGCAACTTCGCGGCGCAGCTCACGCCGCGCGGCGACACCTTCGTCATCCGCGCCTACGGCGACTCGGTCGATGCATCCGGCGAGGTCCGGGCCCGCGCGTGGTGCGAGGCCGTCGTTCAGCGGCTGCCGGAATACGTCGATTCCCGCGACGCCGCGCACCTGCCCGCCGCGCAACTCAATTCGGAAAGCAACCGGATCTTCGGGCGGAAGATGACCATCGTGAGCTTCCGCTGGCTCAGCCCTTCCGAAGTGTGACCGACCCGCGAGCCAACATCATGAAACTCCCCGCTCTTCCCCTTCAGATCCTTCTGTTGGCCATGCTTCTCGGCAGCCCGCCTTCCCTTTATTCTCAGGGAGAAGACAAGGTGGCGCTGCGATTTCTCACCTTCCCGAAACAGCTCGAGCGCCAGTCTGTGGAACTGCTGACCGGAGAAGGCAGGACCATCGAGGTCGAGCCGCCATCCAACGAGCTGTCGAAGACCATCCGGGTCCCCCGCATGTCCAGCTGGGTCTTCGGCGAAACCACCGTCAATGAAGATGGCGAGACGACCTTCAACACCTTCGGCAAGGCCCCCAGCCTTTCCGCTTCCAATCAGCTCCTCATTCTCGTCCGCAAGGGCGACCGCTTCGAGGAGGGGATCGAGATCATCCCGGTCGACGGGCGGATCAGCCGCTTTGGTGGCGGCGAGTTTTTTTTCATGAACGCCACCACCGTTGACATCGGCTGTGAGGCCGCCGGGAAGAAGTTCGCCGTGCGGCCCAAGAGCCACTACATCTTCGACCCGGAGGCAAGCGGACGAACGGCCCACTTCACCTTCTACTTTCGCAAGGCGGATGAAGCCCGCCCCTTCTGGAGCTCCCGCTGGCCGGTGGCCGATTACGCCCGTGCGCTCGTCTTCTTCTACCACGACCCGCAAACCAAACGCCTGCGGATCCACAGCATCCGCGACTTCCTCGACAAGGATTCATGAGAACCCCGCCCGGAACCGCTCCGCGAAAGACACGGGTTGCCATCTCGACAGGCGATGCGGGGACCTTGAAGTGGACGACTGCCGGTTCATGGTGAGAAGACGCTCGAAAATGCGCCATCCAGGTTGGAATTGGAGCTTTCCGGTCGTGGCGAATCTCCGAAGGGTGCTTCCGTGTCCTTGAAACTACTTTCCCACGCCGAGCAGGTGGCGCTGCACCTGCGAGCCGAAATCCTGCAGGGGCGCTGGTTGGAGACGCTTCCCGGGATCCTGACCCTGGCCAGGGAGTTCGGAGTGAACCACAACACCATCGATGCTGCGCTCAAACAGCTCGAGGCTGAGGGCCTTCTGGTGACGCAGGGCCGCGGACGCAAGCGGCGGGTCGTGCTCCCCGCCGGGAGTCCCGACGTGCGGCCACTGCGGGTGCGCGTACTTCCCTACGAGAGGACGCGAGGTGCCCTGCCCCTCGACGTCGAACTGGTGGACCGATTGCAGGAAGCCGGGTTCGCCGCGGGTCTGACCCGCAGGAGCCTTCACGATCTCGACATGGATCCGAAAAGGGTGGCCCGGTTCGTCGCCTCAACCCCGGGTGACGCCTGGATTGTCATGGCCGGCTCCAGGGAGGTCCTTGAATGGTTCTCCGTGCAACCGATTCCGTGCATCGCCATGTTCGGGCGCTTCATCGGCCTGCCGATCGCCGCGACTTCTCCGCGAAAGGTTCCGAGCCTGGTCGTGATCGTGAGACGGCTGGTCGAGCTGGGCCATCGCCGCATCGTCATGCTGGTGCGGGAGGAGCGCCGGATACCGAAACCCGCCCTGGCGGAGCAGGTCTTCCTCGACGAACTCGCGGCCTGCGGCATCCAGCCCAGCGCCTACAACCTGCCGGCCTGGGAGGACACTCCGGACGGACTCCATCGCGGTCTCGACTCGCTGTTCCGCCACACGCCGCCCACAGCGATGATCGTCTGCGAGCCGAAGATTTTTTCAGCCACGCAGCTGCACCTCGCGCGCCGGGGGATCACCGCCCCGGAACACGTTTCCCTGATCTGCGACGACCCCGAGACCACCTTCGACTGGTGCCAGCCGGCCATCTCCCACATCCGCTGGGACCCCGCGCCCGTGATCGCCCGGGTGGTCCGGTGGGCTCGAAACGTGGCCAGAGGCAAGGACGACCGGCGCCAGACCCTGATCAAGTCCGAGTGGGTCGAAGGAGGAACCGTCGGTCCACCGCCGCGGAATTGATTTGGTGGCGGAAATGAACCGGTCGCTCACGCTTGAGCCAGCTGGCGGACATGAGGAATCTCCTGCGAACCCACCGGGCGGACCTGCTCCGCTCCGACCTCGACGACATGGGATGTCGATCCATCAAGGGTCACGAACTCCACTTCGTAGCCGATTCCGCCATTGTGGACAAAGACCACCGTGCCTATGTCTCCGGTTTCCAAGCCGTATTCCTTGATGGGCCCGGTCAGGACCACCCTTTCATGCTCTCGAATCACACGGGGAGCCTAACCCAAGGGATGGGCTGTGACCAGCCTCGGAATCGAAGATCCCTCCGCCACGATCCAAACCGTCCGGATTCGTGCTTCGGTCCCGTCGGGACAAGAAAGTGAAGAATCCATGGATATTTTGGTGCCAAATCGTCCTGCGGTGATCTCGACCTTGCTGCCGCCCCGCGCCTGCTCCCTGAGCGCAGACGCAAAAGTTTCAAGGTCGTCTCGGCGGAAACCCCTCCCCAGAAAGAACCTCGCCTTGGATCCGCCTTCCGGATGATCGAGCTTAAACAGGTAGTCGATCAGTTTTGGCTCGGGGATCTCAGCTTGGGTGAAGTCAGGCAGATTCGCGGGTCAAGGGATTGGTGCTGGATTACCCCGCTCATTTTGAAAACCCAAATGGGATTCAACAGAAGCTCGCAAAGATCGCGAAGGGAGGCGCCTGCCTGACTTTGCTTCCTTTGCGTCCTTCTGTTGAAAATCTCCCCATTCAGGCCAAGGCCTCGGCCTTCGCAAACCAGATGTGAAGCGGTCGTCCCTACTTCCCCGCCTTGAACTTGCAGGTGCCGTAGATGGCGTCGTCGCCCAGTTCCTCCTCGATGCGGAGCAGCTGGTTGTATTTCGCGATCCGGTCGGAGCGGCTCATCGAGCCGGTCTTGATCTGACCGCAGTTGGTGGCGACGGCGAGGTCGGCGATGGTGTTGTCCTCGGTCTCGCCGGAACGGTGGCTCAGCACCGCGGTGTAGCTGTGTTCCTTGGCAAGCTCCACGGCATCGAAGGTTTCGGTGAGGGAGCCGATCTGGTTGACCTTCACCAGGATCGAGTTGGCCACGCCGAGGTCGATCCCCTTCTGCAGGAAATCGACGTTGGTGACGAAGAGATCGTCACCGACGAGCTGGACCTTGTCGCCGATCTTGTCGGTGAGGGCCTTCCATCCGTCCCAGTCGTTCTCGTCGCAGCCATCCTCGATCGAGTCGATCGGATACTTGGCGCAAAGCTCGGCGAGGTAGGCGGCCTGCTCGTCGGAACCGCGCTTGGCCCCGCCGTCGCCCTCGAACTTGGCGTAGTCGTAAACGCCGTCGGCAAAGAACTCGGAGGAGGCGCAGTCGAGCGCGAACTTGATGTCGTCGCCCACCTTGTAGCCGGCCTTCTCCACGGCGAGACTGATGGTGTCGAGCGCGTCCTCGGTGCCGTCGAAGGTCGGGGCGAAGCCGCCCTCGTCACCCACCGCGGTGCTGAGACCGCGATCATGGAGGACCTTCTTGAGCGAATGGAACACCTCGGCTCCCATGCGCAGCCCTTCGCGGAAGGTCGGAGCGCCCACCGGGCGGATCATGAACTCCTGGAAGGCGATCGGGGCGTCGGAGTGCGACCCGCCGTTGATGATGTTCATCATCGGCACCGGCAGCACCTTGGCATTCGGACCACCGAGATACTTGTAGAGTGGCAGGCCACAGGCTTCGGCAGCGGCCTTGGCCACCGCCATCGACACGCCGAGGATGGCATTGGCGCCGATCTCGCCCTTGTTTTTGGTGCCGTCGATCGCGATCATCGCGGCATCGATGGAGGCCTGGTCGGTCGCGGACATGCCGCACAGGGCGGGAGCGAGCTTGCCATTGATATTCTCGACGGCCTTGAGGACGCCCTTGCCGAGGTAGCGATCCTTGTCGCCATCGCGGAGTTCGTGGGCTTCGTGCTCGCCGGTCGAGGCACCGCTCGGAACGGCAGCGCGCCCGAAGGCGCCACACTCGAGGTGAACGTCGACTTCGACGGTGGGATTGCCCCGGGAATCAATGACCTCGCGGCCGCGGACTTCAACAATCGTGGTTAGTTCCATGGTTGGTATCAGGGATTGAATGCAGTGATGGTTTCGATGGTCCAGGTCTCCAGTTCGTCGTTGTCGTGGTTGCGGACCTGGATCTCCTCGCCGGGCTTCGCGCCCAGCATGGCCGCCCCGGTTTCGGACATGTAGGAGACGATGTTCTTCTCCGGATCCGAATCCCATGCGCCAAGCACCGTGTAGGTGACCTCGCGCCCATCGGCCGTCTTGATGGTGACGATGGTGCCGATGTTCACCGTGGAGGTGTCGGCCCCCTTGAGGTCGCTCCCGCGGGCCTGGTCGATCTCCTGCTGGAGTTCGCCCTTCCGGCGCATGAGGACCTTCTGCATGTCCTTGGCGGACTTGTATTCGAAATTCTCCCGGAGGTCGCCGTAGGAACGGGCGATGGCGATGTCCTTGGTGTTCTGGGGGATCCGGTTGCGGACCAGGTCCTCCAGCTCGGCCTTCTTGCGCTCGAGGCTCTCCCAGGAAACCACGAGGGTTTCCGACCGCTTGCTCGATTCGCCGCTGACCAGCTCACCGGTTTCCGGCCGGGCCTTGATGATCCGGGCCATGAGCGACTTCCGGTCGAGATCGCCGAAGACAGGGCATTCGAGAAGGCGGCGGCCGAAGTTGCGCGCCTCGGTCACGCTCATGCCCTCGACGATGTCGGAGAGGAGCGTCTTGTCGTCGCTGAGCAGGCTCTGCAGGCGGGTGGTCGTGCGCGGGCCGTCGGCGAGGTGATCGGTCTCGAGGCGGTTGAGCACCGCCGCCCCGACCTCGGGTCCGAACACGCCCTTGGCGAGGTTCTTGCGTTCGCGGGAGACCCAGATGAGGGCATCGGTGCCGAGGGAGCGCTGGGAAAGCAGGGCCTGAAGGTGCTTCTGAAGCTCGTCGAGCTTGCCGTGCTCGGTGATCAACTTGGCAATCTCGGCGACGCCGCGCGTGCCGACGTGATCGAGCAGGCTCGTGATCACCTCGACCCAGCGGTCGCCGAAGGCTTCCGGAAAGACCGCGAAAAGCGAGCGTTGCCGGGCGGCAGGGAGCTGGCCGACGACTTCGTGGAGCCGGCTTTCCTCGACCAGAAGCAGGTTGGCGAGGCGCGGGGCGTCGTCCGCGAGAACGAGGTTCTTGATCGAGCCCACCAGTTCGTCGCGCAGCACCATGAGGTCGAGGGACTCACCGAGCTGCAGCTTGGTTCCCTTGAGCGCGGCTTCGTGGATCTCGTCCATCAGCGCCGAGAGCGACTCGGGGTCCTTGCGGAAAATGGAGGCATCGGCGGCAATCGCCTCGAGAGCCTTGGCCATGGACTTGAGATCCCGGGCCTCCTGGAAATCCTCGAGCAGCGCCTCGGCTGGAGACAGGTCGCCGGCCCGCAGGGTCAGCGCCTCGGTGCGGCGACTTGGCACCACCACCCGCTTGCTGTCGCGCAGCGCCCGCTTGGTCTTCTCCCACCACTTCTTGAATTTATCCTCGGGAATAATCGCGCCGGAGACCTGCTTTTCCATGCCATCCACGGACATGGTGCCGCCGTGGCTTTCGAGCATGTAGACCACCAGGCCGACCGGATCTTTGGTGGCGAGTTCGCGAAGATTCTCGATCTCCTCGACCTTCTTCGAGCGGAAATCGTCGGGTTCCAGCGGCTTGGTCTTCTGCAGGGCGAACTGCAGGTCCATTTCCTGCCCGTCCCGATTTTCGAAATCGATGGTCAGCTTCTTGGAGGGCAAATCCCAGCCGGTCACCTTGCCGGCACCCCATGAACTGTGGAGTAGAAAGCTTCCGGGGGCGAGCTGATCGAGTCTCTCGGCGACGGCCGCGTTGATCTTGCCGGCTTCGACGAGTTTTTCCAGATCGGGATGCATGCAGGCCGAAGTTGCGAATCCCTTCCGGAAAACGCAAGGCCCATCCCGTGCATTTCGAGGCGTCAATTGCCGGAGTCCGCCGTCGACGGGGGTCTCACCACCCGCGGTCGTGGCCGACGGGGCTGCCAGTCATCCCTCTCGGAACGGTGCATGCTCCTCAGCAAGGCACCCACCGTGCTGCGCCATTCGTCCGGCACGGCAAACTTTCCATCCCGCCTCAGGGCACCGTCGAAAATAACCTCGCCGCTCGGGTCCTCGATCCGCACGACCGGTCCGTCCTCCTCGTAGCGCAGGCGCGCGACACTGCCATCGGGGCGCGTCACCTCGGCCGTGCGATCCTGCGGAAAGACCACCTGGCGGGTGAGGCCGGGCACCCCGTTGGGGAAGATCGGGATCTCGGACGGATTCACTCCGGCGATCTCCTTCTGCTCGGGCATTTTCCCGACGGTGACCTCGATGACCTGTGGCTGGCCCGACCGGACAATGCCGAAATCCACCGGATCGCCCGGAGCCTTGAGACGAAGCAGCGTGCCGAGCTGGGCCTCGTTGACCAGCAACTGGTCCTCGAACTTCCAAAGAATGTCGAAGCGCTGGATCCCCGCCTCGGCAGCGGGTCCCCCGTCTTCCACCTTCGTGACGACGAAGCCGACCCCGTCCGGAACGATCGAGACGTGGGCGCGCATTGCCTCATGCAGTTGGCTGACCTCGAGCCCGATCCACGGCTCGGGCCGGTCCGGATCCACCCTCGGCATCACCACCCCGGGGATCACCGGCGCCGTGACGACGTCGGGCTCGGCGACCGCTCCCGTCAGAGGCAGCGCCCACACCAGGGGGATGATCATCAGGGCTCTCATCATCGATCAGAAAGTGGAAACGGGTAGCAGCACCAGTTCATCACTGGGCTGGACGACCCGCACCTCGTGGCCGGTCTCCGCATCGCGGAAGCGCTCTTCGCTCACCACATGGACGTGCCAGGCACGCAGCAGGTTGCCTTCGTCATCGCTGCGGAGTTCGGCATCGGGCTCGGCGGTGACCACGCCGACGCTTTCCGAGATGAGCTCGAGTTCCTCCCCCGCCGGTTCGAACGCCATCCGGTCCTGCGCGGTTTCCGGGGAAGCCCACCAGGCGATCGAACCCACGAACGCCACGGCGGCCGCCGCACCCCAGATGGGCCAGGCGCTCCGACGCCGCGGATCTTCCTCCGCCGCCAGATCATCGATGAGTGCCTCGAGCTCCCGCCCTCCCCGCTCGCTGAAGCCACGGGGAATCAGCCGCTCGGCCAGAGCCTTTTCAATTTCCTCAGGCGTTTGCATCGCGCATCTCCTTGATTCCGCGCATCGCGTGCGCCAGTTGCTCCAAAGCGTAGCGGTACCTCGACGCGGCCGTGTTCGGGGAAATCCCCAGCGACTCGGAAATCTCGGCGAAGGTCAGCCCGCCCCAGATCTTCATCGTCACCACCTCGCGCAGCTTGTCGCTCAGACCCTCGACCGCCTTCCTCAGGAGCAGTGCCTCCTCGTCCTCCTCGAGCGCGGGATCCAGCCAGACGTCTTCAAAATCGTTGAGGTAGATGATCGATTCCTCCCGACGGCGGCGGCGCTTCTCCGACCGGTGGCGGTTCAAGCCGCAGAAGCGGATGGTGGAGAAGACCAGCGGCAGGTCGGGCGGAACACCGCCGTGGTCCTGCTGAACCTTCCACAGGCGCATGATCGCCTCCTGCACCAGATCCTCCGCATCGGCCTGACCCGGCGCCCAACCACGCGCGAAGGCCAGCAGTCGGTGACCGTGGTCACCGAGCCAACGCTTCCATTCCGCGGATTTCGCCCTGTCCATTCATACCAAGAATGCCGCCTCCCACCCCATTTGTCTGCGAAAATCTTCTCCGCCGGGGGATGCCCGCAGGGCGTTTGTGTCGCAGGAGTTGCGGGGCCTCTGTTGCAAGGGATGTTTCCTTTTTGCTAGACATTGCCCTCAAAACCGGCAGGTTATCCG